>JBQCFV010000278.1:0-6292 GCA_051958695.1 Chitinophaga sp.
GGCATCGCCTACGCCCTCCGGTTCATCCGCGCCTCGATCCAGGGCGGTATCGAAATCGGGTTCGACGCGGCCACCGCCAACCTCATCGCCGCACAAACCGTAAAAGGCGCCGCCGAACTGCTTATCAAAGGCAACCGGCACCCGGAAGCCGAGATCGACAAGGTGACCACGCCCAAAGGCTGCACCATCGCAGGCCTCAATGAAATGGAACACCAGGGCTTCAGCTCTTCCCTCATCAAAGGCATCACCGCCAGCTACGATAAGATCGTGAAAGGATAACCGCATACTGCATATCACTAAAACAAAACACAAAGGCCGGGATAAGATTATCCCGGCCATTTAGTTAACCTACAACTGTTACACTGTTGGTAACAAGATTATCACTAATGCAAGTAGTTTATCAGGTCATCATCGACGCGGCAGCCATGTCGCGCGATTCTATATCCCGCACGGTAGGCGCAACCATGCGCTGGCGGATGTAACGTTTCTTCGAAATGCGGCCCATGCCGAACTTCGCCATCAGCTTGTCCACCACCATATACACCACCGGCACCACAATGAGCGTGAGGAACATCGAGGATATCAAACCGCCGATGATCACCCATGCCAGGCCGTTCTTGGTAGAAGCCACACCGCCCGTCGCCAGCGCGATCGGCAGCATGCCTATCACCATCGCGATAGTGGTCATCAGGATCGGGCGGAGACGCGCCCTGTTCGCGTGGATCAGCGCGTCGTACGTGCTCTGGCCTTCTTCCTTCATCTGGTTCGTAAAGTCCACGAGGATGATCGCGTTTTTCGCCACAAGACCGATCAGCATGATCATACCGAGGATGGTGAAGATGTTCAGCGTGTTGTTCGTCAACGCCAGCGCGAGCAAGGCGCCGATGATGGACAGCGGGATGGAGAACATCACCACGAAAGGATAGATGTAGTTGTCGTACAGCGCTACCATGATAAGGTACACCATCACGATGGATATCAGCAAAGCCATGCCCAGCGTGGAGAAGGAATCGCCCTGGTTTTCGGCGTCGCCGCCGAATTTGTACGAAACGCCGGCCGGTTTTTGCAGCTTTTCCAGCTTCGCGGCGAACTCCTGCGTTACCGTGCCGGAAGGGCGGCCCATTACCTGGCTTTGTACGTTTACGGAAGTGTTTTTGTCCCGGCGCTCCAGCCTGCTCGGGCCGGAACCTTCCGTAACCGTGGCAAACTGGCTCAGCTTGATCAGCTCTCCTTTATCGTTCCTGAAATCGATCTGCGAAACGTCGTTTATGTTTTTCCGGTTAAAATCGTCGAACCGGATGTTGATGTCGTACTCATATTCGCCCTGGCGGAACTTCACTTTCGAATCGTCCGCGGTGCCGCTGAAAGCAGTTTGCATGGTGCCGCCCACGTTTTCAAGCGTAAGGCCCAGCGCGCTCATCTTGTCGCGGTCCACCTGCACGTTGATCTCGGGGTTGCCTTCTTCTACCGACAGCTTCACCTCGCTGGAACCTTCGATCGTTTTCAGCTCGGCCATCGCGGTTTTGGCGAAGCGCATCACGCTGTCGAGGTCGGTGCCCATTACCACCAGCTCTACCGGCGCGCGTTGCGCGGTACCGAGAATGCTCACTGGCGTGGTTTTTACTTTCACCCCCGGCAGCTGGCTTGCCAGCTCTTTTTTGATCTTCGAAGCGAAGATGTCCGAAGGTTCGCGCAGATGCTGGTCTACCAGCATCACCGTAATTTCCGATTTATAAGCGGTGGATTGCGATGCGCCGAAGCCGTCTTCGGAAGTCTGCCCCACCGTAGTGATCAGCGAGGTCACGGCGTTCTTTTTGCTCATGATCTGCTCCACTTTGCGCGTGGCCTGGTTCGTTTGCTCCAGTGAAGCGTCTTTCGGCATTTCGAGCATTACGATGAACTGGCCGCGGTCGCCGTTAGGAATAAATTCCCCGCCGATATATCCTCTTCCTACTAACTGGAAAGAAGCGATCAGCAGCACGAGAGAACCCACGATAGTGATCGTCTTGTGTCCCAGCGCCCATTTCAGCAGCCTGGTCATCCAGTGCGTGAATTTGTCCAGCTGTTTTTCAAACCAGAGAATAAATTTCTGGAAGAAATTTTTCCCGGTCAGGTGCGTGAGCTTTCCAAACCTCGATGCCAGCAAAGGTACGATGGTGAAGGATGTGAGCAGGCTGAGCATGGTAGAGATCATCACCACCACGCAAAATTCCCGGAGGATCTTGCTCACCAGCTCGTTCGTCAGTGAAATGGGGAGGAACACCACCACGATCACGAGCGTGATGGAGGTAACGGTGAAACCGATCTCTTTCACGCCGTCGAATGCCGCGCGCACTTTGTTCTTGCCCATTTCCATGTGGCGGTAAATGTTTTCCAGCACCACGATAGCATCGTCCACGAGAATGCCCACTACCAGCGACAGGCCGAGCAGGCTCATCAGGTTCAGCGAGAAGCCGAACAGCTCCATGCCGATGAACGTAGCGATCAGCGACGCGGGGATAGAGATCATTACAAAGATGGCGTTGCGCAGGCTATGCAGGAACAGCATCATCACCGCCGCCACCAGCAGGATGGCGATGATGAGGTCATGTATCACCGAGTCCGCGGATTCGAGCGTGAATACGGACGCGTCGTTCGCGATCTTGATCTTTACCTGGCTGCCGGCGTATTCCTTTTCGATACCCGCGATCGCTTTTTGCATGGCTTCGCTCACGGTCACGGCGTTGGCGTCCGTCTGTTTCTGCACCTGCATCGCGATGGCGCTTTCACCGTCCACACGGGCGAGCTTTTCAGGATCTTTCTGGCTGTCCTGCACGTCCGCCACGTCGCCGAGGCGCACCTGCGTGCCAGATGGCGTGGTGGTGAGCACGAGGTTGCGCAGCTGGTTTACATCCTTGTATTTACCGGCGAGGCGCACGAGTATCTGCTGGTCCACCGTCTTCACCTTTCCCGTCGGGAAGTCCAGGTTCGCATTGGTCACGATCTGGCGTACCTGCAGGATGGAGAGGTTGTATGCTTCGAGTTTTTCCGGGTCGATATTGATCTTGATCTCTCTTTCCTGCCCACCGATGAGCGTGATCTGCGCCACGCCGGGAAGACGGGAGAGCTGCGGCTGGAGTTTTTTGTCCACCAGGTCGTAGAACTGGCGGTCGTCCATTTTGGCGGTGGCGGAAAGCGTCATGATCGGCAGGTCGTCCAGCGAGAACTTGTTGAGGCTGGGCGGTTTGGCGTCGCCGGGAAGGTCCGCCAGGATGGCGTTCACTTTCCGTTGCGCGTCCTGCAGGGCAATGTCTACATCCGCGTCGTTATTCAGCTCCACCGTTACCCTCGAGAGGCTTTCGGAGGAGCGGGAGGTGAGTTTTTTGATCTTTTCCATGGAAGCCACTGCGTCCTCTATCTTTTTGGTGACGGTGCTTTCCACTTCCTGCGGCGAGGCGCCGGGGTATACGGTGGCGATCGTTACGATGGGCGAGCTGAACTTGGGCAGCAGCTCATAGTTCAGCGCCTTGTAGCTGATCAGCCCCAGCAGGGTAAGGATCGTGAACAGCACGATCACCACGGTAGGCCGCTTTATAGATATTTCTGTAATCTTCATCAGTTCAAAATTATTTTGGTAAGCGATCCTGTTATTTTCCCTGCACGGTTACTTTCGCGCCGTCGGTCAGGTTGATCTGGCCGCTGGTGATCACGGTCTCGCCTTCCGCAAGCCCTTCACGGATCTCCACTTTATCGCCGAAGATACGGCCGGCCGTTACGTTGCGGAGTGTGGCGGTAGTGCCTTCCATCACGTCCACCTGGTTGCCGGTCCCGCCGCCCACGAACGCGTTGCGCGAAACGAGGATGGCGTCCGACTGCTGCGGCATGGCGAAGCTGGCGGTGCCGTACATGCCGGCTTTCAGCGGTTTGCCGCTGATGTTGCTCACTTCCATTTCCACGGGGTAGCTGAGCGTGGCGTCGCCTTTGGCGGCGATAAACGTGATCTTGCCGGTGTATTTGATTTCAGGAAATACATTGGTGGTCACTGCTACTTTATCGCCTGTTTTGAGATGGATCACCTGCAGTTCCGGAACGGTTACACGAAGTTTCAAGCGGCTCACGTCCACGATGTCGAACATTTTGGTGCCCGCGGAAAGGTAGGCGCCCTGTTCAACGTATTTGACGTTGATGGTGCCGGAGATGGGCGCTTTTACATAAGTATCGCGGATGCGGCGGGATGCAGCGTCGTAGCGGCTTTGGGCCAGCTCGTACTGAAGGCGTGTATCGTCCATCTGTTTCTGCGTTACGCCGCCGGTTTTAAATGCGCTTTCGTAGCGTTCCTTGTCTACTTTTAATTGTTCGAGGTTCACTTTGGCGGATTGCAGGTCGGTGCCGAGCAATTCGTCGTCGATGCGCGCCATGATCTGGCCCTGTTTTACAAAAGAACCTTCGTCTACCATCAGTTTGGTAATGCGGCCGGAGGTTTCGCTGAGAAAGGTCAGCTCGCGTACCGGCTCGAAATTGCCGTTGGCGGAAAAGGTGCGTGCAAATTCGGTGGCGGTCACTTTTTCCGTGAGCACCGGTACGTCGCCTGTATTGGCTTGTTTTACGAACTCCGTTTTTTCCGCGTTGGCCTTTTTGTTGGCATTCAGTTTCCAGACGATGGCAGCGAGGGCCGCTATAGTTAAAACGCCGTAGATTAAAACTTTCTTCATGGCTTGCATTAGTTTAAAAGTGAGGGCAGGTTGCCGTGTGATTTGATGAGGTCCAGCTCTGCGAGCTTGTATTGCAGCAGGGCTTCGTTGTAGCTGTTCTGCGCTTCGGCCAGCGAGGTTTCAGCGTTCAGCAGGTCGGTAAGACTGGCGAGGCCCAGATTGTAATTGTTCTGGGTGGAAGCGTACACTTCGTCCGCCAGCGACACGTTCTCCTTTTGTGTTTTGATGGTGCTGAGACTGTTCAGCAGCACCAGCCGGCTGTTCTCGAAAGCGGTGGTGAGCTCCAGCTTGTTCGCTTCCAGCTGCTTGCTCACCTGCGCGAGCGTTACGTTCGCCTGGTCCACGCGCGAGCGGCGGGCAAAACCGTCGAAGATCGGGATCTTCAGCGTGAGACCCACGGAGGCCATGCCGAACCAGTTGGCTGGTGAGCCGCCTTTGAACAGGTCGAACTTGTCGCTCAGGCCGTTATAGGAGTAGCGGCCGTTAAAGCTGAGGCTGGGGAAATATTCCGCGATGTAAGCCTTTTTCTGGAAGGTTTGCAGCTCTTCGGTTTTTTTCAGCAGCTTAAATTCCGTCCTGTTATGGAGGTTGAAATTGCCGAAGTCCGTTGTAACCGCGGCTTTGTTTTCTATATCGCTCAGCTCGAGCGGCGGCAGCGCGATGTCTTCTTCCACGGCCATGCCCATGAGCTGTTTGAGCTTGTTCTCTTCCACGCGCAGCTGGTTTTGCAGCTGGCTTTTCTGCGTCTGGTAATTCACGAGGCTCACTTTAATGCGGTCCAGGTCAATACGTTTTGCCAGGCCGTTGTCCAGCTGGCTTTGCGTGGTTTCCACGAGGCGGCTGAGCTTGTCGATGTTCGTCTGTATGACGTTCATTTTTTCCTGCTTCACCAGCAATGCATAATAAAGGCCCGATACGCCGTAGATCACGTTCTCCTTTGTCTGCTGCGTTTGCAGGCTGTAATACTCTTCGCCTGACTTTGCGGCTTTAAGACCGGTGAACACGCTCTGGTTGTACAATTGCTGGTTCAGGTCGGCCGAGGCGGAAGCGTTCCAGGTGGTGCCTACTTCCACGGGCATGGGTTTGCCGGGCTCTGCCTGGTTGAAGGCGCCGGGCAGCACCATCACCTGTTTTTTCAGGTTGTCTGTCAGGTTGCCGTTGCCGGTTACCTGCGGGAGCGCCTGCGCGCGTATCTCTTTTGTTTTGAGCCTGCCCATGTCTTCTTCGAGGCGGCTGACGGCCAGCGACTGGTTATGGCCGATGGCGAAGCGGAGGCAGTCCTGCAGCGTAAGCTGTTTCGTTTGTGCGTTCGCGTTGATCGTTCCTGCTATTGAAACAAAGAGGAACGGGATGATCCATTTTTTCATGTTGCGGTTTGTATGCGAAAGAGTTTATGATGCGGTGATCTTTTCGGGTAAGAATTGTTCTACGAAGCGCTGGCCTTCCGGGGTGGCGATGCCGCGGATGTAGTGCGCGGTCATTTGCTGTATCACTTCGTGAAGGTCAAATTCCGTAGGGGGATAAAAGAGCGGGTTGAACAGCGCGTTGAGCTGCAGCAGGCGCATGAGCACGATGATGCCCGTGTGCAGGGAAGAGCGGTA
>JBQCFV010000279.1:0-2065 GCA_051958695.1 Chitinophaga sp.
TCAAACGCGGCAAAAAATTCACCCTCGGCAATACTTTCTGGGTATTTGTGCTCAGCTGCGTGATCACCGGGCTGGTGCAGAAATTCATCATCCAGGATACGATCAAGGTATCCGGCATGATGGACGTGTTCTTTGTGAATAGTCTCGGCCTGCCGTTCTTCTCCGGTTTTACGTTTTATTTCCTGGCCATCATCGGCCTGCTGATATACGGGTATTTCCGGCCCGGCAAGATCGGGCTTTATACGCCGCTCATCATCGTAGCTTCGCTCATCATGTTCCCCGCCTTCGCCGACGGCGAGAGCGGCGGCGTGCGCGTGCTGCGTTTTGTGCTGGGCGCCGGCGTGCTGTTCATCCCCTACTTCATGACGCTGTTCGGCGCGGAGCTGGGCGGCCCGGGCATGCGCCGTTCCGTGCAGCTCATCAACTCCTGCATATTTTTCCTGCTGATGGGCTATTCCACTTACGTGACCACCATGATCCGCTCCAGCGCGAACCCCACGGTGGATATGTATAATGTGGACAACCCCGTATCGCTCGTAGGTTATCTCGGCCGCGAACAGTACGGCGACTTCCCGCTAATCTACGGCCAGGTGTTCACCGCGCGCCCGGAGAAATATGAAGAAAAAGGCAACATCTACGCCCGCGGCAACAACGAATACATTGTAGTAGGCAAAAAACAGGTGCCTGTTTACAACCCGAAAGACATGATGCTGTTCCCCCGCGTATGGGACGCCAGCAACGACCAGGGGCACGCCGATTTTTACCGCGCGCATCTCGGTCTGCGCCAGGACGAACCGCCTACCTTCGCGGACAATATCAGCTTCTTTGTGCGGTACCAGGTAGGTTTTATGTACCTGCGTTATTTCGGCTGGAACTTCTGGGGCAAACAGAACGATACTCAGGGTTTTGGCAACCCGAGGGACGGGAACACCATTTCCGGCATCCCGTTCGTGGACAACTTCTTTTACGGCGATCAAAGCATGATGCCGGACAGCCTGAAAAACAGCAAGGCGCATAATACTTTCTTCCTGCTGCCCTTTATTCTCGGCCTTTTCGGTTTCTTCTTCCACTATAACCGGCATAAAAAAGACGCGCTCATCCTGGGCCTGCTGTTCTTCTTTACCGGCTTCGCGATCGTACTGTACCTCAACCAGGCCGGCAACCAGCCCCGCGAGCGTGATTACGCCTATGTAGGCTCCTTCTACGCTTTCGCCATCTGGATCGGTTTGGGCGTACTGAGCCTGTACAGCTTCTTCCAGAAAAGAAAACTGATCAAACCCGGCGTGATCGCCGTAGTGCTCGGTCTGCTCGGCGCCCCCGTACTGATGGCGCAACAGGGCTGGGACGATCATGACCGCTCGCAGAAAGTGCTGGCAAGGGACGTAGCCCGCGACTACCTCGAATCCTGCGCGCCGAACGCCATCCTGTTCACCGTAGGCGACAACGATACTTATCCGCTCTGGTATGCGCAGGAAGTGGAAGGCATCCGGCCCGACATCCGGGTGATCAACCTCAGCCTGCTGGGCGTGGACTGGTACATCGAACAGCAAACCAAAGCCACCAACAAGAGCCCGGCCATCGCCATGACACTCGGCCCGGACAAATACCGCGGCGAGCAGCGCAACTACGTAATGCACTACGATAACGGCAAGGTGCCGAAGGACCGCTTCTACAACCTGAAAGAAGTGATCAACTTCCTCGGTGAAGATAACCAGGCCGCCAAAGTGCAGCTGCAAAACGGCGAGTTCGTGAACTATCTGCCTACCAAACGCCTGTTCATCCCCGTAGACGCTTCCGAAGCCGTAAAATCCGGCACGGTAGACATACAGGACAGCGGCCGCATCGTGCCGCAGGTTGCCTTTGAGATCAGCAAAGACATGATCTTCAAAAACGACCTCGCCGTATACGACATCATCGCCACCAACGCCTTCAAACGCCCGATATACTTTACCGGCCCGGTTGATCTCGGCTTTAACGAATACCTTTCCGTGGAAGGTCTTACCTACCGCCTCGTGCCCACGCGCAGGCAGCCTTCCGACGAAATGCTGCCCGGCCTGAACGACCA
>JBQCFV010000280.1:0-3454 GCA_051958695.1 Chitinophaga sp.
GCTGACCAAAACGCACCCGCTGATCATCTGGGGGATGTACATCCCGATCATGGGTTACATGTTATATTACAGTTACGATACGGTCGGCAACAGCCTGGGCAGGATCGGCCTTATCTTCGCGGGAGCGCTTTTTTTCTGGACGTTCTTTGAATACATCATGCACCGTTTCCTCTTCCACCTGGTGTCCGACAGCCCCATGTGGATCAGGATCATTTACGTGCTGCATGGCAACCACCACGAATACCCGAGAGACAAGCAGCGGCTTTTTATGCCGCCGGTGCCCAGCCTTTTATTGTCCTCCGCGATATTCGCCATCATGTACCTCGTAATGGGGAACACGGCGTTCGCCTTTTTCCCGGGCTTCATATTAGGCTATCTCATTTACGGCACCATGCACTACGCCATACATGCCTGGACCCCCCCGTTCAAATTCCTGAAACCGCTCTGGCGCAACCATCACCTGCACCACTATAAAAGCGACGACAAGGGCTTTGGGGTAAGCTCCTCTTTCTGGGACAGGGTGTTCGGTACATTTTTCGATCTGAATAAAGAAAAGGAAGACAAGGAACAAGTGAAATCGCTGATGTTCGATAAATAAGCAAAAGGGCCTCCGCTGAGAGGCCCTTTTTTATTACCATTTTTCTTCGTCGTTGTGGAGGCTTTCAGGCGGCTGGCGGTATATTTCCCGGCTCCTGATCTTTTCCGCCTGCCGTTCGATAATGAGGCGGGCAACGTTGCGGTATACATCGGGATAGTTTTGGGTGGCCAGCACCTGCTTTACTTTTTCTTCTGAAACGTCCACCTGGTACAGCAGCAGCACGAACTGCTGAAAATCTTTCTCCACCAGCATTTCCAGTCTTTCGGCGAGCCTTTGCTCCAGCTCTTCGAAGCTGAAGGTCTTTTTCCGCAGCCTGATGCCGGCATTTTCTTTCAGCCATGCGCCGGTTTCCTGTAAATAGCGGTCTTCCATTTATTTCATCTGCTTGATCTTGTAGGAAGCGTTGGTAACGATCTTTACGGGCACTTTCAGGTCTTTTTTGAGCTTCTTTTTGCGGTTGGCGAGATAGATGTATTCGCCGCTCATTTCGGTATTCTGCACGCAAATGCTCGGGAAACCGCTTTCGCGGCTGAGGAGGTAGTTGCTGGTGAGCTTTCCGTTGATCTCGGCGGTTGCCTGGATGCCGTCTTCCACGGTGAAGGTTTCTATCTTATCGGTTTTGATAATGCCGGTGCCGCCTACCTTGGCGGTCTGGCTGTCCCAGTGCTGGAGGTTCCAGTACAGGTCTACCCGGCCTTTGAGCCCCGTGCGGATCGGCACGCTTTCTTCCCATTGGGTGCCGTTCTTGATGCCGTGAACGGGATATACCACCAGCAATTGTTCCAGCCATCCGCGGAACGCGTCCGTACCGAACTGGTCGTTCAGCAGCTTTTTATAGGCTTCCTGCTCGTCTTCCTTCAGCGCCGAAAAGGCGGTGGAGGCTTTGTTGATCACGGCGTCCAGCTGCTCTACGTTCACGATCAGGCCGGTGGACTGCAGCGTAACGGTAAAGGGCTGGTCCAGCATGAGCTTCAGGGCGGCCTGCAGCGGTTCGCCGGCGTTCTCTACCTTGGCGTCCACAAAAATGTTCTGGTTCTTGGCGTTGAAATTGAACTTGATGTCCGTGTAAGACCAGGTGAGCAGGTACCTGCCGGAGCCGGATTCGGTCACCACCACTTTCATTTTATTGTTATAGTCGCGGGTGGTGCGCTGGATGATATCGTTTACCGTAATATAGGTTTCGCTGCGGCTTTCCTGCGACAGATCAAATTCACTACCCTGCTTGAGGGTATAGGCCAGCTCCACATAATCCTGCGCGGAGAGCGTCAATACGGTGCAGCATAAAGCTACGATTGCGGTAAGTTTCTTCATTTTCTATGCTTCAATTGTTCAGACATATTTTTCGATCACCCCCAGGCCGAATAGCGCAAAGTCGTACTTCACCGGGTCGTCCGGGTCCAGGAATCGTAATTGTTCCGTAAGCTCTTTCGCTGTTTTCCAGTTGGCTTCCGCTTTGGGGATGAGCCCCAGGCGCGCCGCCACCCGGCTTACGTGCACATCTACGGGGCACACGAGCTGCGATGGCGAAATATGTTTCCATAGTCCAAAATCCACGCCATTTTTGCTGTCGCGCACCATCCAGCGGAGAAACATGTTCAGGCGTTTGCAGGCGGAGTTGCGTTCCGGCGTGCTCACGTGTTTCCGCGTTCTGTCGGGATGCTCCAGCGAAAAGAACATCTTGTGAAAGCCGGTGAGGGCTTTCGTCACGTCTTCGTCCTCCGGGCTCATATGCCCGCTGAAGGCAAATTCCAGCGATGTGATGGACGAATAATAGTGCTGGAGGAACTCTACGAAATAGAGCAGGTCCAGCCCGTTGAACGTCCGGTGTTTGAAGGCCATGAGCCGCATGCGGTCCCGCGCCTGGTGGTTGCGCACGAAATCGTAGGGCGCATTGTCAAAAAGCGCCATCAGCTCCGAGCATTTATTGATAATGGTCGTGCGGTTGCCCCATGCGAGAATGGCGGCGAACAGCCCCGCTATTTCAATATCCTGCAATTGCGTATAACGGTGGGGGATGCTTACGGGGTCCCCCGGTACGAACGCAGGCTGGTCGTAATAAGCTGCCTTTGCGTCTAAAAATTCCTTTAGTTGTTGGGACTTCATCGGTTATGGTATATGGAAACCTCCCGTCCATGGCGGGAGGTGTAGGTGCAATGTGCTAAATGTAAAGAGATTATCCCAGCTTTTAAAATCAACCGATGGCTTTTTTCAGGTCTTCCGTGAGGTCCTCCGCGTCTTCGATGCCGACGCTCAGGCGTATCAGGGAGTCCGTAAGGCCATTTTTCAACCGCTCTTCCCTGGGTATGGAAGCGTGCGTCATGCTCGCCGGGTGGCCGATGAGCGATTCCACGCCGCCGAGGGATTCCGCCAGGGAAAAGAGTTTGGTGCCGCTCAGCACTTTCAGGGCGGCTTCCATGCTGTCGTCTTTCAACGTAAAAGACATCATGCCGCCGAAGCCGCGCATCTGTTTTTTGGCGATATGGTGATTGGGATGATCTTCAAAACCGCACCAGTACACTTTATCTACTTTCGGGTGCTGGCGGAGGAAGCGGGCTACCGCTTCGCCGTTCTCGCAATGGCGCTGCATGCGCACATGCAGCGTTTTCAGGCCGCGGAGCACCAGGAAGCAGTCCTGCGGGCCCGGTACCGCGCCGCAGCTGTTCTGGATAAAATACAATTGCTGCGCCAGCGCTTCGTCCTTCACGATCACGGCGCCATGCACCACGTCGCTATGGCCGCCGAGGTACTTGGTGGCGGAATGCACCACGATGTCCGCCCCGAGGTCCAGCGGGTTTTGCAGGTAAGGCGAGGCGAAGGTATTGTCCACCGCCAGCAGGATGTTCTTTTCCTTCGCGA
>JBQCFV010000281.1:0-12975 GCA_051958695.1 Chitinophaga sp.
CCAATTAATTAGTTTTTCTGTTGGTAGTCCTTTACTATATGCTCCATCGGGTACAATTAAAACATTAAACTCATAAAGACTAATATTTGGCAGATCATTAGCATTTAAAACAGAAACAGGAAATCCTATCTGCTGCTCAAAAAAATGCCATATCTCTCCCATGCCCAGCGACGAAACGCCGTCGCCTGCCACCACGGCTACTTTGGGCTTGCGGATAAAACGTATCTTGTCCGATCCGAAATCCGCGCCTCTGTCCACGAAGCCGGTCGGCACTTTTTCGAGGGACACGCCCATCCGCGACGCTATCAGCGGCACCGCGTCCAGCGAGGCATTGCCAGCTTTGGTGATCACGAGCGTACCGGCGTCGTATGTTTTATTGCTGATGGTGAACGGGGCTTCGGAATAACGCACTTTGATGTTGCGGTTCAGCAGCGCGGCGAGAAATTTCAGGTCTTTGGTGCTGTTCCACGGCGCGAGATATGCGTACGTGTTACCGGTTGCCAGCGAGGCGGTAACCTTCTCCGGCTCTCCGCTCAGCGCGGGCTGCAGCCGGCCGCTCACGGCATAAGCGGGCAGGCCGTAAGCATAAGGCAAGGCCCAAGCGGTAATATCGTAGGTCACGGAATCGGTGAGGCGCGCTACCGGTTCGAACAGTACCCGTACGAGGTTGGAGCGCGGCTGGAAGGCGCTGATCACCAGGTCGCCTTTTTCTACATTGAACCTTTCCGTTTTACCGGTGAAATAGTTGAAGCCGCTGCTTTGCGTGCTGCCGGTGGCAAAGCCGGTGATAATGTCGTTGCGGCGCAACGTTTCGTTGAGCGTGAGCAGGTTCTCCGCGTTACCGGCGCCTTTCACCACGTAGGTCTTATATTCCCCTGAAGGTTTGCTGCGCGCATCCGCGAAGTATTGTGCAAATTCCTGCACGAGTCTTTCCGCGTTGGCGGCGGACACTTCCACCGTAGCGATGCCGGTCACGAAATGATGCTCCACCCTGTCGCGCAGCGAAAGCGTATCGCCCTGGCGGGTGAGAATGGCAAGCCCCGCGCGGCCTCCCCCGCCCTGCTCGTAGGTCATGCCGATGGAGCCATTGTACGTGGGATAGGTGTCGCCGTAACTCGGATAGAACAGGTCGAACTGCTCGCGGGTGAAATACAGCCAGCCTTTTTTGTCGAAATAAGCGGCGTTGTGTTTGCCGATCTGCACCTGGAAGTCGCGCTGCCAGGCGGTGATAGCATCGTGTAAAGGTTCTGCCGCCGGTGCGAAATAATACGGCGCGTCCACCCCTTGTTCGTGAAAATCCACGTGCACCTGCGGCATCCAGCGGTTGTACTGTAATACGCGCTGGCGCGATTCGGTTTGCGTTTGCCAGGCCCAGTCGCGGTTGAGGTCGAAATAATAATGATTGCTGCGCCCGCCCGGCCAGGGCTCCTGGTGCTCGCGGGCGTAAGGCGTGGCGTCGTATTGTTTGCCTTTTACAGAATTATAGAAGTTCACGTAACGTTCCCGGCCGTCGGGGTTCAGGCAGGGGTCGATGATGATCACCGCGTTCCGCAGCAGCTCTTTTTTTTCGGTCAGCAGCGTGTACAGCGTTTTCATGGCGGCTTCCGTGCTCACCGCTTCGTTGCCGTGCACGTTGTAGCGGAGCCAGATGATCACCGGCTGCGCTCCCTGCGCCGTGCCGTTTACCAGTCCAAGGTTGTGCTGACGGATCTCTTCCAGCCGGGCCATATTTTCCGGGCTGGACAAAACAGCGATCATCAGTGGGCGGCCTTCGTACGTTTCCCCGTATGTTTCCAGCTTCACGTTCCTTACGCTCTCCGCCACCTTCCGGAAATATTCGATCACTTTGAAATGCGGCGTAAAACGCGTGCCGGGCTGGTATTGGAGGAACTGCTGCGGCGACGGCTGCGCCTGCGACGTGGTGATCGCGGCCAGCAGCGCCAGTACCGAAAATATATACCTCATAGTCTGGTTGTATCCCCCTAAGATAGCGAAAAATGCGGCCTGCCGAAGTAATGGATTCGCCGGGAAATAATATTAATTTAGCTGGAAATCATGCCGTAATGACACGTTCCCTTGTTCTCCTGTTCATTGTCTTCTCTTCCGCCGCCATGGCGCAAAGCCGCGGCCCCCAACAGTATACGGTCATCAAACGTATCGAAGCGGGGCGGTACGCCGTAGCTTCCGCCCATCCGCTGGCCAGCATGGCGGGCGCAGCGGTAATGAAAGCAGGCGGTAACGCGTTTGACGCGGCTATCGCCACGCAGCTGGCATTGGCGGTCGTATATCCCGAAGCGGGCAACCTTGGCGGCGGCGGATTTCTCGTAGGCACGATGCCCGACGGCAAAAAAGTTGCGATCAACTACCGCGAAATGGCGCCGGGAAAGGCACACCGCGATATGTACCTCGACAGTGCGGGGAATCCCATCCAGCAAAAAAGTCTCCGCGGCCATCTGGCTGCCGGTGTACCCGGCACCGTAGCAGGACTGATCGCCACGCATGCATATGCTAAACTTCCTTTTGCGAAGCTCGTGGCGCCCGCCATCCGCCTTGCGAAAGAAGGATATATCATTACCGCGGCCGAAGCGCGCGGGCTGAACCGCCGCCGTGCGGACTTCCTGGCGCTGAACACGCGGCCCACCGCCTTTGTGAAAGATACTCCGTGGAAAGAAGGCGATACGCTGGTGCAGAAAGATCTTGCGCGTACCCTGCAGCGCATCGCCGACAAAGGCGCCGCCGGTTTTTACAAAGGTGAAACGGCACGCCTGCTGGAGGAAGAAATGCGGCGCGGCGGCGGCATTATGACGGCGAAGGATATGCAAAACTATCGCGCGGAAGTGCTGGAACCTTTACAGTTCAAATTCCGTGGCTACGACGTAGTGACCATGCCACTGCCCAGCAGCGGCGGCATCGGGCTGCGGCAGATGCTCGGCATGGTGGAAAACCACGAGATGGAGCGCTGGGGTTTTCACAACCCCAAAAGCGTGCAGCTGATGATCGAAGCCGAGCGCAGGGCGTATGCGGACCGTGCCGAATACCTCGGAGACCCGCACTTTGTAAAAGTGCCCGTAGACACGCTGATAAACAAAGATTATCTCGCCCGCCGCATGGCGAGCTTCACACCGGGGCTTGCGTCCATCAGCGTACGAATACCCGCAGGCGTTATTAAAGAAAGCGACCAGACCACCCACCTGAGCGTGGCCGACCAGTACGGCAACGCGGTGGCCGTAACCACTACGCTCAACGGCGGCTATGGCTGCGGCGTAGTGGTAGGCGGCGCGGGTTTTCTGCTCAACAACGAAATGGACGATTTTTCCGTAAAACCCGGATCGCCGAATATGTACGGGCTGGTGGGCAACGAAGCCAACGCCATCGCACCGGGCAAACGCATGCTCAGCTCCATGACGCCCACCATCGTGCTGCAGGAAGGCCGGCCGTACCTCGTGACCGGCACGCCGGGCGGCGCTACCATCATCACCTCCGTGTTCCAAACGCTGGTAAACGCGCTGGTGTTCGAACTGGATGCGGACGAAACCGTGAACGCTCCCAAGTTCCATCACCAATGGCTGCCGGATGTGGTGTACCTGGAAAAAGGTTTTCCCGTGCCGGTGAAATATTCGCTGGAGCGGATGGGCTACAAGTTCGCGCCACGCGAATCCATCGGAAGAACGGAGCTGATAAAGATCACGGGGAAAGGAAAGATGGAAGCCGTGGCGGACCACCGGGGGGATGATAGCGTGGCGGGGGAATAATCGTACATTCAACACATCAAAAACAAACCGGCTATGAGTATATACCTTGACAGTCTGAAGAAACGGCTCCTTTCCTACAGGGACCTTGCAGAGAAAACATTCGCCCAGCTCACGGACGAGCAGATACACTGGCAGCCGCCCGGCGAGCCGAACAGCATCTACATCATCGTAAAACATATGAGCGGCAACATGCTCAGCCGCTTCACCGACTTTCTCACCACCGACGGCGAAAAACCCTGGCGCGAACGCGACGCTGAGTTTGAAGACAACGAACCGCAGCTTACCAAGGCCGAAATGATCGCCGTCTGGAACAAAGGCTGGGACTGCCTGATGCAAACGCTGGAAAGCCTTACCGGCGCCGATCTCGAAAAGACCGTGCACATCCGCACCGAACCGCTCAGCGTTACGGATGCGCTCAACCGCCAGCTGTCACACTACCCCTATCACGTTGGCCAGATCGTGTTCCTGGGCAAAATGATGAAGGCAGGGAACTGGCAAAGCCTGTCCATCGCCAAAGGCAAAACCCGCGAATTTAACGAACAAAAAGCCGCGGGCAAATGATAAGATACCTGGTCTATACCTGCTGCCTCGCCATGGCCATTACCGCCTGCAACAGCAGCAAAACCGACAAGCTCCTCAAACATAAAAAATGGAAGGTCTACGACGTGGCCATCCCGTCCGGCGACCCGTACAGCAACGAGCAGATCACGCAGGCGAAGGACCTGAAAGGCGGGTATTACTCCGACGCCTATTACCAGTTCCTCGACAACGGGCTGTTTATCGCCACCATCGCCGGCGTGCCGGACAGCGGGCGTTACGAGCTGCTCAGCAACGGAAAGATCATTTCCATCACCGGGGCCAGCGGCTCGCGCAAGGCCGAGCACCTGGTGGAAGTGCAAAAGCTGGACGAGAAACATTTTGACATGAAAGTGAGCACCGGCGAATATCATTTTATATTACGCACCCGGAACCAATAATATGTTCAGCATTACCGACAGCACGCCCGGCAGAACGGCGCAGATAGAAGGAAGGAACTGCCTGTTCTTTTCCGGCTTCGCCTACCTGGGCATGCATGTGTCCCACACGTTCCGCGACCTGCTGGCCGAAGGGCTGGAGCGCTACGGCAGCGTATATCCTTCTTCGCGTATCGGCAACTTACAATTACGGCTATACGAAGAAACGGAGCACGCCCTTGCCGCGCATCTGCACCAGCAAAGCGCCGCCTGTTTTTCCTCAGGCTACCTTGCCGCGCAGGCTGCCGTAGCCTACGCCGTTACCAAAGGCGAAACGCTGTACGCACCCAACGCGCACCCTGCCCTCCGCTATCCCGGCGCGCAGGTGCCAACCGGCAACTGGACGGACTGGATGAATGCGGTCACGGATATGGTGAACCTCGGCGCCGATCACCAGTACGTGATCA
This sequence comes from Chitinophaga sp., assembly GCA_051958695.1. Taxonomy (GTDB): domain Bacteria; phylum Bacteroidota; class Bacteroidia; order Chitinophagales; family Chitinophagaceae; genus Chitinophaga. The sequence goes on from JBQCFV010000281.1 coordinate 5,173, forward strand.
TCGCCGATGCGGTAAACCCGCTTACCGCCGTCATCAACGATTTCAGCGGGCTGAAGGAGCTTCGCCGCAAAACGCTCGTGCTGATAGATGACAGTCATGGGCTGGGCGTGCTCGGCCCGGAGGGCGAGGGCATTATTTCTCAGCTGCCCGCCAACGAATCCCTGCGTTACCTCATCACCGCATCGCTGGCGAAGGCGTACAGTCTCGAAGGCGGCATGGTGGCCGGGCATGCCGCGGATATCGCCGCCATCCGGAAGCTGCCGCTTTTTACCGCCAGCACGGCCATGATACCGGCTTACGCGCATGTGTTCCTGCAGGCGCAACAGGCGTTCGCCAACGCGCGCAAACGCCTGCAAAAAAACATCCTCACTATGGAAGGGCTTGCCGAAGGCATTGCCGCCATCCGCCACCAGCCTTCCCTGCCCATGTTCGTGCTCGAAGACCGGGACGAAGACGTGAACGGGTACCTGCTCGGCCGCGATACCATCATTTCCTCCTTCGCCTACCCGGACCCGCAGGGGCCGAAGATCCACCGCGTAGTGCTTTCCGCGCTGCATACCCGGACAGACATCGAGATACTGATGGTACAGCTCGTACGGTTTTACACATCATTATAACACTTCCCCTATGATAAAAAGACTCCTCACCGCCTTTGCCATCCTGTCCCTGTACCTGCCTGCATCTGCGCAGCAGTCGCTGCTTTACCGGGTATCCGGCAAGGGCCTCAAACAACCTTCCTATATATTCGGCACCATCCATCTCGTATGCCCGCAGGATTTTTTCCTGCCGGAACCGCTGCAGCGCGCGTTTAAAGAAGCAAAATCCATCTACCTCGAAATAGACATGGACGACCCGACGCTGCCGCTCACCATGATGGCCCGGCTGCAGGAAACGAGCGGACAGTATTCGCTGGAAAAGGCCTTTAAACCGGAGGATTTCCGCAAGCTGTCCAAATACATGAAAGACACCATGAACCTGGACATAGAAGCCTTCAAAAAGATGAAGCCGCTCGTGATCCTGTCCATGCTGCTGCCCCGAATGCTCAGCTGCCGCAACGGCGTGGCCTATGAAAGAGAGTTCGTGAGCATGGCGAAGGAGCAGCAAAAGGAAATAAAAGGGCTGGAAGGCATCGACGACCAGATAGACGTGTTCGACGCCTTTCCCGACACGCTGGAAGCCCGTATGATCATGGATTATATCAACGACATGCCCAAACAACGGGAGCATTACAGCAAGCTGGTGGCCGCTTACAAAAAGCAGGACATCCGGCAGCTGCATGCTATGCTCAGCGAATCGCCCGAGTTTGCCGGGTATGAGGACAAGCTGGTGTACGACCGCAACCGCAACTGGATACCCAAAATGGAAAAGGCCATGCAGCAGGAAAGCGTGCTGTTCGGCTGCGGCGCCATGCACCTTGGCGGGGATCAGGGAGTGGTAGCGTTGCTGCGGGAAAAAGGGTATAAAGTGATACCGGTTCTTAAATGACCAATCCGGTTGATCCTTTAAAAAGGCTTGTTGGTGTATCGGATTTTAAGACGGCGCGGCGGCGCAATATGTTTGCATCATCAAAAAAACCTCTGTATGCGAACGCTTTTTACCACTCTCCTCTCCGCCGCCATGCTTATCACCTCCGCCGCCAGGGCGCAGCAGAAGGACACTCTTCCCGCTCCTTCCGTCATCAAAAAGGATTCCCTGCCCCCGCCCTCCGTGAAACAGCTGAAAGAAGTGAACGTTACCGGCAGCGCCCCCCAGATCACCATGCAGGGCGGCACCATGACCGTAAACGTTTCCAAATCGGCCACGGCCGCCGGTTCCAACGCCTGGGAGATCGTTTCCAAAGCCCCCGGCGTAACCGCGGACAATAACAACACCCTCCAGCTCAACGGCAAACCCGTGACCGTTTACATCGACGGCCGACCCTCGCGCCTCAGCGGCGACGACCTCAAAAACCTGCTGAACAGCACGCCCGGCAGCAACATCGACAAGCTGGAGCTGATGAGCAACCCTTCCGCCAAATACGACGCGCAGGACGGCGCCATCATCAATATCAAAATGCTGAAAAGCAAGGACATGGGCACCAACGGCTCCCTTACCATCGGCGGCGGTTTTGGCCGTTACCCGCGCAGCAGCAACGGCTTCATGCTCAATCACCACGGCAAAAAGGCCACCCTGTATGGCGGCTATGATTACGTGTACGCCAAACAGTTCGTCGAAACCACCTCCGACCGCTTCTTCCCCGGCGGTTACAAGCTGGAAGACAGCGATTATAACCGCGAAGAACGTAACAGCCACAACCTGAAAGCCGGCGCCGACTTCGACATTACAAAATCCACCAGCGCGGGCTTCCTCGTCAAAAGCACGTTCACCAACCGGCACAACGACCGCGACAACCACACGTCCCTGCCCGACTCCATTTTCAGGCAAACCGCCGCCGGCCGCCAAACGCTTACCAACCCGAGCGTGAACGTGTATTTCAAGACCGGCAGCGAAAAACACAAGAACGAACTCAGCAACAACGCCGACTATTTCAACCACCGCAAAAACTGGAACGACGATTTCAACGGCCACTATTTCAACATACAGGAAGAGCCTATCGGAGAGCCCGATTATATCCGCAACAACACCGAATCCGCCATCGACCTGTACTCCTTCAGCGCCGACTACACCCAGCAGTTCAAATTCGCCAAGCTGGAGGCCGGTGTAAAGACCACCTTCACCGAAACCGACAACGACCCGCGCTGGTAAAACCAGTTCGACAACAAATGGGAAAACGACGCCGGCAAAACGAACCACTTTATTTACAAGGAAAACATCAACGCCGCCTATGCCGGTCTCACCAAGACCATCAAAAAATATACGATACAGGCCATGCTGCGCGCCGAGCACACGCACGCCACCGGCAACAGCCTCACCATCGACCAGCATTTCAAACGCGACTACGTGCAGCTGTTCCCCAGCGCCAGCGTCAGCTACCAGAAAAGCGCCACCGACCAGTTCAGCTTCAGCTACCGCAGGAGCATCAACCGCTTCGGCTTCGATATCGTGAACCCATTCATCACGTACCAGAACGCATACAGCTACCGCCAGGGCAATCCCGACATCAAGCCCATGCTGATGCAGACCGTGCAGGGCACCTGGAGCCACAACTACTCGCTGTTCACCACCCTCGGCTTCAACCGCGTGAAAGACAATCTCAGCATGACCTTCCGGCAGGACCCCGACACCAAGGTGCAGGTAACCAGCTTCGACAACCAGACGGACTTCAACGTGGCGTACGCCAACGTGGTATGGATAAAACCCATCACCCCCAAGATCCGCACCACCTGGACGGTGACCGGTCTCTGGCTGGACATCAGCACGAACATGGACGGGATTTCCTACCAGAAAAGCAGCGTGACCGCCATGCTGAACATGCAGAACACCTTCACCCTGCCCAAAGGTTTTACGGCAGAGCTGAACGGCAATTTCCGCGGCCCGTTCATGGCGGGTTACGCCGTGATGAAAAGCGCCGGCGGGCTGGATTTCGGGGTTACCAAATCGCTCCTGAAAAACAGGGCTTCGCTCAAGCTCGGCATTGTCGATATCTTCAACACCCAGCCGATGCGTTTTGAAGTGAAGTACGGCAACATACACAACCTTGCAAAGCTGAACAACGACACCCGCGTGGTGAACCTCACGTTCAACTACCGCTTCGGCAGCAGCACCGTGAAAGCGGCCAAAGCCCGCAAAAGCGCGATCGAAAGCGAAGCCGGCAGAACAAAAGCCCAGCAGGGACTTTAATAAAAACAATCAGGGAAGCACCGCTGCAGGCCGGGGGTGCTTCCTTTTTTATTTCGTTATATTTGAAAAAACGCAGCAAAAGCCACCATGGTCCTTCAAAAAATAGCCGGATTCTTCATATCGGAATGGAAAAGGATACTGATACTCGCGGTCGTATCGACGGTATTCTGCCTGTTCCTTTACGGGTTCATCTACACGCTCGACCCGCAGACCACCTCCGCCGCCTATAAAAAACATGGCGGTGTGATATTGTCCACCCTGCGTTCCGTCGCGGAGTTCACGATCACCTATTATGTCCTTATTTTCGTGGCCTTCCTGCCCTTTCTCCGCAACCAGAAAACGGGGAGGTTCCTTTTTGTGATACTGACGCTGCTGGCCCTGAAACTGGCATATACCTTCCTGTTCGAATACAGCAAAGCCGATTTCAACGCCAGCAGCAACTCCGAGAACATCCGCAATTTTATGGTGCGGAATAAATTCCTCTTTTTTCTTTTTTTCAATGTGATCGCCTACCTGTTCCATTTGTTCGTTTGTTTCGTGGTCGCCATATTTATCGACTACAACGACCGCAACAAACGCGAAAGCGAGCTGCGCCAGCAAAAGACGGACGCGGAGCTGAGCGCTATCAAATACCAGATCAACCCGCACTTCCTGTTCAATTCGCTGAGCTTTAGTTATAGCACAACGGTGCCGCTGAGCGAGGAAGTGAGCAACGCCGTGCTCCTGCTGTCGGACATCATGCGGTATGCGCTCGGGAAGGAAGAGGACGCGGAAGGAAAAGTGGCGCTGTTCAGGGAAGTGACGCATATGAAGAACGTGATCGAGATCAACCAGATGCGGTTCAACAACAAGCTCAGCATCCAGTACAGCGAGCAGATCGACAACCCGAACGCGCGCATCACCCCGCTGATACTTATCACCCTCGTTGAAAACGCCTTCAAGCACGGCGACCTGCTGGACCCGGCCAACCCGCTAGTGATCAGAACGGAATCCGACCAACAGAAGATCCGCTTCTACATCAGTAACAAAAAGAAGACCGGGCCAAAGGAGCTGAGCACCGGCATCGGGCTGAAAAACGTGATGCAGCGCCTGCAGCTGACGTACGCCAACAAACATAGCTTCACCGTCAACGAGAACGAACATTTTTATACCGCCGAACTCATCATAAACCTGTAGCATATGATCAACTGCATCGTGATAGACGACGAACAGCACGCCATCGACCTGCTCACGCATCATATCCGGCAAACGCCTTTCCTCAACCTCGTATATTCCACCACCGACCCGCTGGAAGGCATACAGCTGCTGCATCAGCACAAAGTAGACCTCATTTTCCTGGACGTGCAGATGCCCGCCATGACCGGCATCGATTTTATAAAGGCCATCAACGGCAAGTGTAAAGTGATACTTACCACCGCTTACAGCGAATACGCCATGGAAGGGTTTGAGAACGAAGTGGTGGACTACCTGCTGAAGCCCATTTCCTTTGCCCGCTTCATCAAAGGCGCGCAACGCGCCCTCTCGCTCATTCAGCCGGTAACGCCCGGCAGCAGGGAAGAGAACGATTTCATTTTCGTAAAGACCGAACAGAAAGGCAAGCTGGTGAAGATCAACATCAAAGACATCGTGTTTATCGAAGGGCTGAAAAATTATGTAAAGATCCACACGCGGCAGGGGGAAAAGATCATTGCGCTGCTGAACATGAAAGACCTTGAAGAACGGCTGCCATCGGGCGATTTCGCGCGCACGCATAAATCGTTCCTGCTGGCTACGGGGTTTATCAGGATGATAGAGGGCAACCTTGTGCATCTTGAACATACGGCGGACACGGTGCCGGTGGGCGATACTTACCGCGATGCGTTCATGGCGCAGATGAAAGGGAAGATCATGACGAATAAAAAATAGGAAAGGCCCCGGTGCGAAACCGGGGCCTTGTTTTTTTTTCAGTAATTCAAATCAATTGCTTATGAAAACTATTGGTTTAGCAGCTGCACCTTCCAGGTGATCTCCCATTTGCCGGGCCTGAATATCTGGAAAAATACGGCGGCGAACATATCATGACGCTCGTCTTTATTGAAGGAAGAACCTGGCACCCACCATTCAAATTCGCGGGGGCTGCTGCCGGCGTTGAAGGGAAATGCGCAGTCGTATTCCAGCCGGTCGGGGAACTGGCGGTAGGCGAACACGAAGTCTTCCAGGCGTTTGCCTTTCTGCTTGCTGCCTTCGGGAAAATTCCTCGGGTCCATGATCACGCCGTTCTGATCTTTGAACTTCCAGGTCATCATGCTGCCGGGGCCCATGTACTTGAAGCTCTCGATCTGGATGTTCACGGAGTCGAAATAAGGAGCGCAGTTGTCCCAGTCGTAATCCGCGCATACGATCCAGGCGTAGTCGTTGCGGTATTCGAAGTCTTTGCCTTTTACCACGTTCACTTCCACCGCGTCTTTGAGAATGCGGGAGCCTGCGCCGTTGGTCACTTTCACGTCTATCATGTACACGTTCGGCTCCATGTCGTAGCTTTCTTTCCTGAATATCAGGCGGCCGTCGGATTTGTTGATCTCGAACACCGGGCGTTTTACGATCTGTTTTTTTGCTTCCAGCTCTTCGAGCGATTTTTCCTGTACGGTGAACTCATCTTTACATTCCACGGCGTCCACTTCCTGTAGCATTTCAGGGGCGGGCTTGCCGTCCTTCGTATGTATGTCTACCAGCTCCACGGTGACGGGGCCGGTGCTGCGGTCGAGGATGAGATCGCCTTTCATGATATCACGGCCTGTTTCGAGGGTGATGATCTTGTCCTTGTAGCGGATAGTATCGGCGATATAGCCGTCCTGCAGGTCTACCTTGCGGCAGCCGTAGAGGATACCGCCGAGAAGCGCCAGGCCCAGGGCCGCTTTTACCGTTATATTTTTATAAGTCATGTTGCAGATTTTTTTAAGTTCCTTTCAAATAATTGAATTGCCTATTTGTAAGGGAAGTTGAAAGTATGCGTGCCGTTCAATACCTGGATGTTGCCGTTGGTAGCCTGCAGGTCGCTGGTGATCACGTTGCCGCTGCTCACCCAGGGATTGTAATATTTCGGGCCGGGCTCCTGCGTTTCCGGCCAGGTATTGGCCGCGTCGAACCGCCTGGAACGGGCGTATGCATAACCGTTCGCGTACCAGATACGGATGAATTTCGGGCCGGCTTCCTTTACGCCGTTATAGTCCTGGCGCAGGGGCGCATCTATCAGCATCGAATCTCCCGCGAGATTGATGACGTAGTCGCCACCGCCGCCGGGCACGTTGAAGAAAGCAACTTCATCCCTCCACACCAGCTTGCCGGGAATAATGTATTTCATCATCGCGGCTTTTAATTCGGCCACCGGTACGTCCGCCAGTGCGGTGCCTCCTCTTTTCTTGAGATAGTTCACTACGCAGAGGTCTTTCGGCGCAAAAAAGGTGATGTTGCTTTTCTTCACTTCTTCCGCCAAACCTGTTCTGTCCAGGATGTCTACAATGGTATCAAATTCGAAGGGGCGCGATTGCAGGAAAGCATAAATGTCCATATCCAGCTTACCGGTATGCGTGCCGCCGTCTATATAATGTTCTTTTTTACAGCCTGCCGCCGCTGCGATCAATGCCGCGCCGACCAGGAGATATTTCAGTTTGAATCTTTTCATCACTAAGTATTTTAACGATTAATAACGCTGCCAGTAACGCAGTTGCTCCATGTTCGGATTGTCGATGAACGCGCGTTGCGCTACGGGCCAGGTCCATGCGCCCTCGTCAAAATCCGTCTGGGTCATATCCGGCCTCGTCGGGATCTTTGCGTAATCGGGATCGGTGAGAAACCCTGTTCTTACGAGATCGTAGAAGTAGTGGCCTTCGCCAAGCAGCTCGCGGCTGCGTTCACGGAAGATCTCGAGGTAAAGGCCGGCGTCGGCGCCGGTCCAGTCGCCCAGCCATACGCGGTTGCGGATGGTGTTCAGGTCTTTCCGCGCATCGTCGTAATTGAGCAGGCGGGCATTGCATTCGGCGCGAA
>JBQCFV010000282.1:0-3682 GCA_051958695.1 Chitinophaga sp.
TCCCCGAGCTTTGCGGCGTGGAGCAGGAGCTGATCAACCGTTGTGAAGACGATGCCACGGCCGGGAAATTCATTTCCATCATGCGCGCTTACGAAAGCCAGGCGCAGATGGTGGGCTCCGGTTTTCACATGAACCCTTCCCCCGGCAATATTAAAGACGGCCTCATCACCGACGCGATCAAATCGGCGGGCGCGGCCAAAAAAGGCGGCACCTCTCCCGTAAAAGACGTGCTGGATTATACGGAATACGTGACCAAACCCGGTCTGAACCTGCTCTGCACACCCGGCAACGACGTGGAGTCCACCTCCGCGGAAGTCGGTTCCGGCGCTTCGGTGGTATTGTTCACCACCGGTCTCGGCACGCCTACGGGCAACCCGATCGCTCCCGTGGTAAAACTCTCCACCAACACACGCCTTGCGCAACGCATGCCCGACATCATCGACATCGATACCGGCGGCATCATCAGCGGGCAGAAATCCATCGAGCAGATGGGTGAGGAAGTGCTGGAATACGTAACAAAAGTGGCGAGCGGCGAAGTGCGCACGAAGGCGGAAGAGCTGCACCAGGATGATTTTATTCCCTGGAAACGCGGTGTGAGCCTTTAAAAAACTGATATTGGTTTAGCAAGATAAGTAGCGATACAAGGCGGCGTGCGGATAGCGCGCCGCTTTTTTTTATGGGTGTTTGGATGCAGGAAGTCCGGGGTTTGCGAGCGACATGAAAACGGCGCCTACAAAAAAAGGCCGGATCAAACGATCCGGCCCTTGTGTATAACCCAGTAAAAGTATCATTATTTCGTTTCCACGTATTGCAGGTTCTCGTCTCTCGGCCTCATTTTCGGCATGATCAGGTGAATGAACAGCAATGCGACGAGGTACAGACATCCCGCGAAAAGGAAGGCGAAGAAGTAACCGGACTTCCCGCTGCTGTCGAGCACACGGCCGAGGCTGAGGTTCGCGGCAGCGCTGGACAGCGCCCCTATCATACCACCAATGCCTACTACGGAAGCGGTCGCTTTTTTCGGGAACACGTCGGATACGATCGTGAAGATGTTGGCGGACCATGCCTGGTGACCACCGGCGGCCAAACCGATCAGCAGCACGGCTACCCATCGGTTGTCCGTTTGCGTGGCGAAGGCAACCGGCATGATCAGGATCGCGCAAAGCAGCAGGGTAGTTTTGCGGGATTTATTGATCGACCAGCCCATTTTAATGAACTTGGAAGACAACCAGCCGCCCACGATGCTGCCCACGTCGGAGATCAGGTAGATGGTCATCATCGGCAATGCAAGGCCTTTCAGCTCAAGACCGAACTGCGCATGCAGGAAAAAGCCACCCCAGAAGAGGTAGAACCACCATACGGCGTCCGTGGTTTTCGCGATGGCGAAAGCCCAGGTCTCTTTCAGGCCAAACACTCTGCTCCAGGGCAAACGCGTATTATTTTCAACGACGGTGTCGCTGAGGATATGGTCCAGCTCGGCTTTGCTCACTTTCGGGTGCACCTCGGGCTTTTTGTAAGTGCTGAGCCAGATCACCAGCCAGATGGCGCTGAACACAAACGTGATGCAAAATGCGAACTGCCAGTTCGTACCGTCGTTCATCACCACCAAAGGCACTAACAACGGCGCAAGTATCGCCCCGATATTGGTACCGGCGTTAAAGATGCCCGTTGCAAAAGCGCGTTCTTTTTTCGGGAACCATTCCGCCACCGTTTTGATGCAGGACGGGAAGTTGCCTGATTCGCCGATACCCAGGCCAAAACGGGCCACGGCAAAGCCGATCCAGCCCATGCTCCTGTTCACCAGCGCGTGCGCGAGGCTGAACACGCTCCAGATGCCGATGGAAAGCGCGTAACCGAACTTGGTGCCCAGCCTGTCCACCAGCCCGCCCATCAGCAGCATGCCGAGGGCGTAAGCTATCATGAATGCAAAGTTGATATTGCTGTATTCTGTATTCGTCCAGTGGAATACATGGTCCTGCAGGGTGGGGCCCAGCACGCCGATGATACTCCTGTCAACATAGTTAATGGTGGTTGCTACGAATAACATCGCAAGAATGCGCCAACGGTACTTGCTGACTTTTTCCGTCACCTGCTGCATGCCCGACGCGGCAGGATCTTTTATTTCTAATTGGCTCATAACGGGTATTTAGGAATAAAAAAATGAAGTCTCAATTTACTTCGCATTTCCGAGTAATGCAAACGTTTGCTTTATTTTGGCGCTCAATCCTTTCCAGTCCTGCTTTTCGATCACATTTTTTGGAATAAGATTGGAGCCCATGCCTACGCATACCACGCCGGCGCCGAACCATTGTTCCAGGTTCTCTTTTTCCGGCTCCACGCCCCCGGTGGGCATAAAGCGCAGCGAGGGGAATAAAGGCCTGATAGCTTTTACAAAACCGGGGCCCAGCGAGCTGCCGGGAAACAGTTTTACCAGCTGCGCGTCATGTTTGTCCGCTATGGAAATTTCCGTCGGCGTCATGCAGCCCGGCACCCAGAGGATGCCCTGCTCCCTGCAATAGGCGGCGGTTTCAGGGTCTACCACGGGGCATACGATGAAGTCCGCGCCCATATCGGTGTACACTTTCGCATCGGCGGCGTTTTTGATGGTGCCGATGCCGAGGTGCATTTCCGGCATGGAAGCGTTTTTGACGTCGCGCAGCGCGGCGAAATTATGACGGGCATGCTCTCCCCGGTTGGTAAACTCAAATACACGGATGCCGCCTTCGTAGCAGGCTTTCATCACTTCCACGCACACGGCGGGATCTTCGTGATAAAAGACCGGTACTACTTTCGTGGCCTCAAATGCCTGGATGATCGTCTCTGCGAGTGGTCTCATTATTTTACATCAGTTGTGTGATCGATTCTTTCTCGGTCAGGTTAAAATCGCCGGCGCGGAACAGCTTGGAATAGGCTGCGGCGGCGGCAAAAGAAATAGTGTCCTGCTGGTCGAGCCCGTTCAGGTTCGCGTGGATGAGGCCGGCCATAAAGCTGTCCCCGCTGCCTACGCGGTCTACCACCTCGTTGGTCTCATACTGCCTGCTCACATATAATTCGCCGCCGGTGTAATACGCGGCGTAATACAAATTATGCGTGGGCGCGCCGGAAAAACGGAAGGTGAAGGCCACCCTGCTACATAGCGGGTATTCCGCTATAATGGCTGCTGCGGAGGCTTTCGCCGCTTCCAGGTACGCTTCTTTTGTTTCCACTTTTATCAGCTCCTGGTCCAGCGGCGTACCGAGCATCATGTTGGCGGCCCAGATATTGCCCATGATAACATGGCAATATTTTGTAAGCTCCGGCATCACTTCCAGCGGCGTGCGGCCGTACTGCCAGAGCTTGCTGCGGTAGTTGAGGTCGGTGGAAATGGTCATGCCTTTACGTGTGGCCGCTTCCAGCACTTCTTTGCAGATCACTACCGCGTCCGGGTTGAGCGCCGGTGAAATGGCGCTCCAGTGGAACCATTGCGCGTCGCCGAGCAAAGCGTCCCAGTCCACCGTTCCGGGCTTTATCTCCGAAAAGCTGGAATACTTGCGGTCGTACACTACTTCCGCATGTTTCAGATCGGAGCCCTGCGCGAGATAATACGCGCCGATGCGGTCGCCGCCCCAAAGCATACGGTCCGTCTGCACGCCGATGGCCTGCAGTTGCGCGAGCACCTGCCTGCTGAGGCCGTTGTCCGGCG
>JBQCFV010000283.1:0-6018 GCA_051958695.1 Chitinophaga sp.
TCGTGATCGCGCACCGCCTGAGCACCGTTCGCCGCGCAGATCTCATCCTCGTGATGGACAAAGGGCGCATCGTGGAAGAAGGCACGCACGAGGAATTGATGGAGCGTGCGGAAGGGTTGTATAAGGGGTTGAGTGAATTGCAGTTTACGGTGTAGGTTGGAAGGTGATTTCATCTCACTATTCCGGATAAATTTCTAGCGGAAAAATCATTCGAAAAACGTTGGCGTTATGGGGAATGGTTTATATTTGGTGCTATGAAAGCAAGACTCAGCCAGTTAGCAGAAACCATTCTGCAAAATCCGCAAGCAGCGGATGCTTTGGTCGATGTGATTATGAATAATTCGCAGCAGTTGCATAATGGCGAAACGATCATATTCAAAACTTTCTTCCATGAGGGAGGAAAAAAAGTGGAAAAGTATATCGCGGTGAAGAGATCCACCGCTTTAGATACCTGATCTGACCAACGGATTAACCTCAAAAAAATGAATTTAGCTTTAGGGGCTATTATTCTGACACTATTGTTTTTACCCGCCATCTCGTTCAGAATTGCCGTTAACAGGTTGGAAAACCTGAAAGGACTGCTAACCACGCTTTCCATTATCGATTCGATATGGGTATTTACGGTGATCCCCATTATCATTCATGCGCTGCTGGTACTTTTGCTGGCCGCTGCCGGCGTTACCATCAAGTTTGACCTGCTGCTGCATATCATCAGTTCAAGTGAAGGGTTCCCGTTAAATAACGGCACATTGGCTTTTGATATTCCTGCTTTTCTCGGGTACAACCTTGCCGCACTTTTCCTGGGATTTCTTTCAGGGTTTGTTACTAATTCCTTAGAACGGCGGTGGCGATGGGTTTCGCGGGTTTTCGGCCTGAAAAATGAATGGTACGAAGCCTTAGAAGGCCAGGTTTTAGTGATCAGGAACAAAGAACATGCTTCCCTCAGGATAGATGCGGTGTATATCGACGTACTCGCCAATACCAAAGAATCGAGCATTCTTTACTCCGGCTTCATTAGGAAATACTATTTCAAGCCCCGCTCCTCCGAACTGGACTTTCTGGTTTTAGGCCATGCGAAAAAAAGGGACATTGGAAATGCGTACAGGAGGGATGACCATCATTTTGAAAGTGTCCTTTATGACCATGATGCCAATGATCCCGTGCAGATAAAAGGCGACTGCTTCATTATTCCGATGAAGGAAGTATTAAATATAAATGTTACCTACATCAGCCTGGCTGTTCCTTTAGGCGTCACCGGCAATGCCGGATAAAACACCGCCACTCAATATTTCCACCCCACACAACGTTATATCAGGCTGCAAGTGCTTTCACCAAAAAGCATTTGCATCCTGATCTTTTCGCTCTCATACCGGATACATTGAAACTCAGGCTGGTAGAACTCCCCTCCTTCCTTCACGAAGGAAAATGTGGATTTCTTCCCGTTGACGCCGGCAGCGAAAATCGGTATTTTTGAGGGGTTTACCCGAATCACTGTTCAGCATAAACGAATATTTTGACGACGATCTCTTTCCGGCAGTTCCTGCAAACTGCCTTCCGGCACGGAGCCTATTCTACAGACGATGTGATCGCAGCCGTGCTGCCGCTCTTCCGCACCGTGGCAGACCTGCACGACGCAGGCCTCGTAGCGCCTTTCGGGGATGAAAACGCCCTGCAGGCGCAAACCCGTATCATCACCATCGATACTTCCGCCGCCCATCCCGAAACGGATGCGGCAGAACGCGTAGCGACCCTTTTTAACGCGCACAACCCGCATTTTGAAGTAGTAGACAAAATAAAACTGCTGCCGGACGAGGCTGAAGCCGTCAACCTGCGCATTCACCGCGATCCCGCGCAGCCGCTTCACCACGCCGCTTATATACCGGGCTACCGCAGCTACGAAATGCTGCTGGGGCACCACGACCAGCAAACCGATATTTTTTGTCTCGGTCTCGTGCTCGCGAGCATCGCGCTCGGCATCGACCTGTACGAGCCCGAAGGCCTCGACCAGCTGGTCGAGCAACGCCGGCACCCGCTCCGCTACAAACAACTTCACCCCGCCATCGGTACGCTGATCACGGAAATGACCGAGCTGGACCGTGCGCACCGCACCCGCGACCTGCAGGAAGCTATCCACCGGCTGGAACATTACCGCGACTTCGACCCCGAAAAACAGCTCGATCTCGCGCAGGTAGCCGGTTGGGTTACGCATGACCGTTCGGAAAGACAACATTTCATCCTCAACAAGCTCCGCAACCGCCTGTTCGACGTGAGCCGCCGCAACCGGCTGCTATATTACAAGCCCAACATGCGTTTCGCCAACCTGACGCTGAGCAGCGTGCCCATGGTATTGCATCATCAAAGCATCCGGCCGGAGCTGCTTTTCACCTGGAACCCGCACCTGGCGGAGAAGATCACCGGCATGAAAGACCTGCCGCTGAACAAGTACCTGCGTTTCGAAGATCATCCCTACCTGCCCGGCGTGCTCAACAAGATCAGGCTGGAGGCCCGTAAAGACGTACAGGAGTACGGTTTCAGCCAACTCAAAATGGTGGTCGCCTTCCTTAAATGGTACAACCTGCCGGAAGACCCGGAAGAAACCATCTTCAGCCCGCTGCTGCTGATCCCCGTTGAACTTAAAAAGAAAAAACAGGTCGGCGGCGACCAGTACGTGCTGAGCGTTACGGATAACAACGCGGAAGTGAACCCCGTTCTCGCCAACCAGCTGCGCGAACTGTTCGGCATTGAGCTGCCCGACCTGGTAGACCTCGAAGAAATGAGCGTGGAACAATTCTTCCAGCTGCTGCAGGTACAGGTGGAAGGCGCCAATCGCGGCATCGTGCTGCAGCATATGCAGAAGCCGCGCATCAAGCTGATATACAAAGCGGCGAAAGACACCGTTCAGCAATACCGGAAGAAACAGCCGGGTTTGCAGGCGGAGGAAATGATGGCGGACGTTCCGGTCGTTGAACAAGGAAATGAGGCTGAAAAAGTATTTATTGAAAAACAGCAACCGTCATCCGAAGATCGGACCGGAAACATACCTGTTGAAGTTCCGGAAACGATTCATCCGGATGCAGAAATTCCAGATGACGACGCGCCACCTGAACCTCCCGGTTTAACACCTCAACCACTTCAGGAAAACACAACCGAAATTCCGCAACAACCTGCGGAAGATGCAATCCCAATCACCGCCACCACCGGCGACCAGGAGCTATTCCAGCTCGCGGAAGGCAGCCACAACCCCTACCGTTGGGAGTTTGACAGCTGCCACATCGTGCTTGGCAATTTCAATTATAAAAAAATGAGCCTCGTGCGGGATTACAATTCCGCGCTCGATCATACGCAGCAGCACGTCGTGTTCGACCAGCTGTTCAGCGCGCAGCCGAAGCCCGTGCAGGAAGAAACATCCGCCCCCGCCCTGCCGGAAGAATGGTACCACGTGATACAGGCGGACCCTACGCAGGCCCGCGCTATTCTACAAGCGCGCAACGGCGAAAGCTACATCATCCAAGGCCCGCCCGGAACGGGCAAAAGCCAGACCATCACGAACCTCATTGCCGACTTCGTGGCACGGGGCAAACAGGTGCTGTTCGTCTGCGAAAAACGCGCGGCGCTCGATGTGGTGTATCACCGCCTCAAACAACAGGGGCTGCACGAACTCTGCTCGTACATTCACGACAGCCAGGCGGACAAACGCCCGTTCATCCGCGATCTTAAACAGACCTACGAGAACGGGCTGCGCCCGGGCGCGGACGAGCATAGCCTTCACGTTAAAAGGAACGCGCTGCTGCATACCCTGCGCACGCAGCTCGACCGCCTGCAGGAATTTCACGACACGCATGCGCGTGAAGAAGAGCAGGCCGGCATCGCCGTGCGTGCGCTCATCGAAAGACTGCTGGCGCTGAAAGATCTCGTCAAACCCCTGAACGCCGAAGAAGAAGAAACCGTTCCGCATTACAAACAATGGCTGCAATCCGGCGCCATGGTAGAGCAATTGGGCGAAGCGCTGGAAGAAAGCGGCGCCGAGCCGGTGTTCGCGCAACACCCGCTGAGCCGCGTCAATGAAAAGATATTCGCCGCGGAGCAGCCCATCACCCAACTGAAATTACAAACGGAAGAAAGTCTTGCCCTGCTGGAAAAAACCGACGGCTTCGCGGAAACGCTGGACGAGCTGAAACAACTCGTGCTGCAATCCATCCTGCTGCTCCCGCTGGCGCAAAGCGGCAACCTGCAGCTGGTAGACGGCCGCAACCCGGAAGCTGTCGAATTTGAAAAAGCGCTCGCGCAACTGCGCATGCTGCAACAGGAAGCCGACCGCGCCGCCGCGCAGAACACTGGCTGGACCCGCAAGTTCAGCGAGCAGGACACCACGCACGCCATCGGCATCGCGGAGAAACACGAAAACTCGTTCTGGCGCTTTTTATCCGGCGCATGGCGAAGGCTCGACAAAATGATGCGCGACAGCTACGATTTTTCCACGCATGCCGTGCCGCCTGCCTTCAGCGCGGTGTTGCAGCTATTGCAGGAAGAATATGAAGCCGCCCGGAAACTTTCGCAGGCACGCAAAGCTGTACAGGAACAATACCGCATCGACAACATCGAAATGACCTGGCTCGCTATCGAACGGCTGCGGCTGAAGCTGCAGGAACCCACGCTGCAATACCTGCTGCAGCATCCCGAAGCGCAGCAGCTCGTGGTACGGCTCGCCGCCCTTCAGGATACGCTGTACCACCTCGGGCAACAATTGCAGCAAACGCTGGAAGACGCGCCGCCGCAGAATTTCCGCGAGCTGCGCGACCTGCTGGACAGCATTCAGCTCAACGCCCCCGCGCTGGAAGAGCTGCTGCCCGCCCTCGGCAATTATCTCAACATGCCGGGGCAGCTCAAACAGGCCCTGCGTTCGCTCCCCTTCACCCCTCCCGAAATGGAAGCCGGCATGGCACATAAAACGCTGCGCAAATTCTACCAGTTCAACAAACCTTTCGCCAATACCGGCAGCCAGGCCGTGGAGCAGACCGTGGAAAAAGTGCGGCATTGTTACCATGAACTGCTGCAGCTCAACGCCGCGTTTATTCTCGCCAATATCGGCCGTCGTTTCCGCGAGCATGTGCAGCTGAGCAACCGCGCCCTTTCGCAGGTGGACGAAGCGCAGCAGGACTTTGCCAAACAATACGCGGAAGGCCGCAAGATCCTGGAGAACGAATTTTCCAAATCGATACGCCACAAAAGCATCCGCGAGCTTTGTTCCCGCGGCAGCGGCCTCGTGCTGCGCGACCTGAAGCCCGTATGGCTCATGAGCCCGCTCAGCGTCAGCGATTCCTTCCCTATCGACCAGCCTTTCTTCGACGCCGTGATCTTCGACGAAGCCAGCCAGATCACTCTCGAAGAAGGCGTGCCCGCGCTGTACCGCGCCCCGCAGACCATCATCGTAGGCGACGACCGGCAGATGCCGCCCACGGACTTTTTCTCCGCCCGTTCCGCCGACCCCGACGACCTGGAACGCAACGAAGAAGAAGACGAAATTCTTAGTGCCGATGCGGACAGTCTGCTCACCCAGGGCGCGCGCAAAATGAACAGCGTGATGCTCGGCTGGCATTACCGGAGCCATTTTGAAACGCTTATCAGCTACAGCAATCACGCGTTTTATGGCGCCAACCTGCTTACCGTGCCTGACCGGAGCATTCACCATACCGAAAAAGCCGCTATCAGCGTACAACAGCCCTCCGACGCATTGTTTAACGTAAACGCATTGTTCGACCGCAGCATCAGCTATCATCATATTCCCGGCGGCACCTACGCCAAACGCGGCAATACCGCCGAAGCGGCGTACATCGCGCATCTCGTGCGGGAATTGTTGTACCGCGGCACCAAAGAAAGCATCGGCATCGTGGCGTTCAGCCAGGAGCAGCAGCATTGTATAGAAAACGCGCTGGAAGCGCTCTGCGCCAACGACAAACGTTTTGACGAACTGCTGGAGGACGCTGCCGAGCGCACCGACGAAGGACAGTTCACCGGGCT
>JBQCFV010000284.1:0-7091 GCA_051958695.1 Chitinophaga sp.
GCCAGCAGCAAACGCTGGCTTGCAGCGGGCAGGTGTAATTTGAAGATGCCTTCATCCGCCCATTGGTAATAGATATCACCCGGCAGCTTTTTCATTCCGGCGCCGTCCGGCTTTCCACGGTCGCCGTCATTTTTGTGGCAGGCCGTGGAAAAGATGGACAGGCAGATGAATATAGAGAGCAGGTTTTTCATATCGGTCATTTTATGGCAGGCTGCCGGTGAAAAAGAGCTGTTCTCCCACCGGCGACCGGTCAGTGATAGCCGCGGACGGTCAATGTGCATTGCCGCCCGCGGCAGGGTTGAGAAAACAAACGATGGCAGGTACGTTTGATAAATTCACATGCTACAAATATCCTGAATTATAACGGGCGGGCATATCCACGAAAACCAGTATTTCGGGAGAGAGCGGGTCAGCAAAAAAAAATGCTCATAGAGACGATCCATGAGCATTTTCCATTTATACCAGCGCAATTTTACTGCCTCACCACCTCGTTCCCCGCATGTACGAACACATTCCCCTCCAGCGTATTGTCATAAGGCGCAACGTCCTGCATAACGCGTGACGGGTAGCGTTTGGTGTCGAACTTGCCCGTCCAGTCGTTGTTTTTGTTGCCGCCGATGAAGATGCCGGTTTCGGTGTTTTCCAGGCGGTTGTTGGCAATGATGCAATTGCCGGCCGCCACGTAGAAGCCGGTTTCGGTCTTGCTTTTCGTCATGCCATACATCAGGCGGATGCCGGTTTTTACGTTGCTGATGCGGTTGTTCGTGATGCGGTGGCCGGTACCGTTCACGCGGATGCCGCTGCTGCCGCCTTTGATGGTGTTGCCGTCAACGATGCAATCGTGCCCGCCGCGCATAACGATCTCGCCGATGCAGTCTTCGAGCTGGTTTTTGATATATTGATTGCCGCTGCTTTTGTTGCTGATCACTTCCGGCTCGCCGTTGCAGCGGATGAAGCGGTTTTCACGCACGATGGCGGTGGCGGTCACATTGCCCAGCAGGATGGGGTCCTGGCCGATCTGCACGCATTCGCCGCCGTTGCCGTTTTTCCAGCTTACGGGATTTTTGTCTTTGAACAGGTTGTTGTCCACCAGCGTATGCTGCGGGGTGACGCTTTTTGTCACTCTCACCTGCACGTCCATATTATCGACGTTGTTGCTGAAAGTGCAATGATCTACGCGGTTGTGCTCACCCTCGCCGGATACGATCACCAGCGGCATGTACTGCTTTTTGGCGGCTGCTTTGATGAAATCGCATTCAGTGAGGCGGCAGTGCTGCGAGCCGTTGAGCTCTACCAGCAGGCCGGAGCTTTTTTCCGCTTTCACGAGATTGCAGCTGGCGAACGTGATGCCGCGCAAGATGATGTAGCTGCCCGTGAGCTTGAAAAGCGTTTTCCCGACGTCGCCGGTGAAGATCACCTTTCCTTTTGTTTCGGCTTCTATCACGAGCGGCTTTTTGGCCGTGGCGGTAGTGCCGATGATTATGGACCAGGGTGAATAGGTGCCGTTGGCGATGCGTACCTTGTCGCCGGCTTTCAGCGAAGGAAGAATGTCTTCCAGCTCTTTTTCGTTGTGAACGAGATAAGATTTGCACCACGCATTGGTGGCGGCGCCCAGGAGTATCAGGGCGGAAAAGATCAAGTGTTTCATAAAGTGGAATATTGCTGTAGCAAGGTAATAAAATTCCTTCAGCCCCGGAATGCCCGCGGCGTGGTCTGCTCGTTTTTCCGGAAGAATTTTACAAAATGGGAAGGGTCTTCAAAGCCGAGGCACCAGCCGATATCCGCCACGCTCCAGTCCGTATGTTTTAGCAGGGCCCTGGCTTCCAGCGCGAGGCGTTCGGCCAGCAGGCGCGAGGTAGTTTTACCGGTGGTGGCTTTCAGCACTTTGTTGAGATGGTTGCTATGTACGTTGAGTTGGGCGGCGAACTCGCCGGGGGTATGTAGCCTGATGCGCTGCATGGGCGATTCGATGGGGAACTGCCGCTCCAGCAGTTCGAGGAACAGCCCGGTGATCCGTTCGGCGGCATGGGCGGCGCCGTTATCCGCGGGTGTAATGATGGCCGGGCGAAGTTTCATGGCGGTATGCACCAGCTCCATCACGAGATTGCGCAGCACGTCGTATTTGAATACGTATTGCGAGGCTATTTCGGCGAACATCTTCCGGTAGATAAGGCTTACCTGCTCAAATTCTTCGTCTGTAATGGAAATGATGGGCGTGCCGCCCGGCTGGAACATGGGGTACGACCGGATATTGCCGTACCCCTTGAAAAATTCTTCGGTGAACACGCAGTAGAAGCCTGACTTCGTTTCGGCGGGGTCCAGCTCCCAGTTGTAGGGCACCTGGGGGTTGGCGAACAGCAGCATGTTCTGCTCCGCGTCAAACGTTTTGTCTGCATAATGCACGCGGTTGCTGCCGGAAATGAGGCTTATCTTGAAGTAGTCCTTCCGGCTGTACGGCATTTTTGTTTTGCCCGCGGCCACATCTTCCAGCTCAAAAACGTTGAACTGCCCGATCCGCGCGATGATCTCGCTGGGAAGGTCGCCGAATTTGCGCCGGTAGAAGTCGGATAATGAGGTGGTTTTTTCGATCATAAATCGTTCGGTGTTCAGAGGTTCTGCCCGCCTGAAATTTCGATGCGCTGCGCCGTGATCCAGCGGGCGTCGTCGGTGCAAAGAAAAGCTACCACGCTGCCGATATCTTCCGGCAAACCCACGCGGCCCAGCGCGATGGTGCCGGCGAGGTGATCGTTGACCGCTTTGTTGTCCCTTACCACGCCGCCGCTAAAGTCCGTCGCGATCACGCCGGGCGCTACGATATTGGAGCGGATGCCTCTTGCACCCAGCTCTTTGGCCTGGTAGCGGGTCACGATTTCCATGGCGCCTTTCATGGCGGCATAAGCGGAGTAGCCCGGGATGGCGAACCTGGCAAGACCGCTGGAGACATTTACGATGCCGCCGCCGTCTTGCAGCAGGCGCAGCGCTTTTTGCGTGAAGAAATATACGCCTTTAAAATGGATGTTGAAAAGGAGATCGAAGTCTGCTTCGGCGGTGGTCTGGAAAGGTTCGTGAATGCCGATGCCCGCGTTGTTCACGAGATAATCGATTTTGGACGCGCCGAAAGCTTGCGGCAGGGCTTTTTCCAGCCCGCTGAAAAATGCGTCGAAACTTTTTACGTCGCCGGTATCCAGCTGAAGGGCGAGGGCTTTGCGGCCAAGCTGTTCTATTTCATTTACGGTTTGTTGTGCGGCCGCCTGGTTGCTGTTGTAAGTGATCACTACGTCCAGCCCCTTTTTAGCGATGTTTACCGCCATATCTTTGCCTAATCCGCGGCTGCCGCCGGTTACCAATGCGATCTTTGATGATTGTGACATGTTCTTTTTTTTAAAGCAAAGGTAGGCGGACGGCGAAGACCGCTGTTAGTCAGTATCGGTGTATTTCTGGTATATTTCAAATAAGAGGAAAACAGATTTTATATCTTTACCGCCATTTTAAACCATCATCTTTATCAACATGCCTACAACGGGCGCGCCGCGAGGCAAACTGGTAATGGCGGGGATATCCTTCGCTTTTTTATGGGCTTCCGCCTCCGCCGCCACCAAGGTAGGGCTGAGCGCAGTACAGCCGCTCGTGCTGTTTATTCCGCGCTTTTTCCTGGCCGGCGCCATCCTGCTCCTGCTTTCGCATGTGGGTATGGGAAAACAGCTGCCAAAGGGCAGGGAATGGCTGCAGCTGGCCGTTTACGGGCTTTTCAACATTTCCCTTTATCTCGGTATTTATGTAGTGGGCATGCAGGAAACATCGGCCGGGCTGGGTGCGCTGGCCACGGCGACCAATCCCGTATTCATCAGTTTACTGAGCGCCATCTGGCTGCGGAAGCCGTTGCGGCCGGTTACCGTGTTGAGCCTTGTGCTTTGTCTCTGCGGCATCGTGGTGGCGGCATGGCCGCTGATCGGGGACAGCTATGCCACGCCCTGGGGGCTGGGGCTGGTGCTGCTCAGCATGGTCGCTTATTCCATCGGCGCTATTTATTTTTCGGCCAGCAACCTCGGCAACCGGCTGCACATTTTTACGATCAACGGTTGGCAAACGCTTTTCGGCGGCATTTTCCTGCTGCCCGTCATGGCCGCATGGTACGAGGCGCCGCTGAACGATTTTAACCTTACCTGGCTGCTCGCCACGCTCTGGCTGGTAGGGCCGGTGTCGATGCTGGCGGTGATATTGTGGCTGTTCCTGCTGAAAGATAACCCGGTGAAAGCGTCTTTCTGGCTTTTTCTCTGCCCCATATTCGGTTTTGCCATTTCCGCGGTGCTGATGCATGAGCCGCTCAGCCTGTACACCGCTGCCGGTGTTGCTTTGGTGATCGGCGGGTTGTGCCTGGTGCAGCTGTACCGGGAGCGGGCAAAATAGCGTAATTTTATACCGTCCTGGCGATCGTAAAACCCAAAACTCCCGCTGTATGAGACGAAAGATCATTGCCGCCGCGGCCATTGCCCTGCTTGTGTTTGCGCTGGCGCTTTCCTGCGGAAAGGACAACGACCAGTGCATCCGCTGCATAGCAGTATGCAACGGCGTTCAGCGCGACGAAATGCGGGACTGCGGGGAAGACATTCTTGAACGGAAAGAAACCTTCATCGCTGCAAACCCTGGCTGTACGGTCACCTGCGAACCGCAGTAGGCGCCGTTTTCCCAAAAAGATATTATCATGGCTGTAATCGAAAAAACGATCGAAATAAACGCGCTTCCCGCCAAAGTATGGCGCGTGTTCACCGACCCGGCCCTCACGCGGCAGATGGGTGGCGAATATGTTTCCGACTGGAAGCCGGGCGGGGCTTTCGGCTGGAAGGCGCCCGACGGGAAAATGCTCACCCGCGGCACCGTGATCGAGATCATTCCCGGAAAGCTTTTAAAACATGACCTGTATGACAAGGACGTTCGCATTTCCGTTATCACTTACGAGCTGCTGCCGCACCAGGAAGCGCCGCTTATTTCCGCGAAAGAGGAGCTGCTGTACGAAGTAACGGACGACCAGCTGCGGGAAGCGGAGGAAGGTTGGGAAATCGCGCTTCGCGCGGTGAAGGATGTTGCTGAAAAAACAAATGAAACAGACTCGTCGCAACAAATAACCGTATAGCCGCATCATTTACCCGTTTTATAGACACAACCTGCCCCTCATGCAGGAATAAGCCCTGCGGGCCGTATCTTTATTACCATGAAATCGTTCATCAGGCCGGGGTACATCAACATCGCGCTGCACGTGCTCATCTGGAGCGCGCTGATACTGATGCCGTACGTGGTATCGTCCGCCGAAAGCGGCTATGCGATCGGCGCCATTTCCGGCCTGTTCTTTTCCATATCCGCCTTCATTCACATGGGCATTTTTTATGGGAACGCTTATTTCCTTATTCCAAAGCTGTTCAACCGCCGTTTCTGGTGGCTGTATTTTATATCGGCATTCCTGCTCACGGGCCTTTCCATCCCGCTCAAATGGGCCATACTGGCCCGCTGGTGGCCGGATGTGCTGCGCGATTATACATTGTACCGTTTTGTATTCGCGCCCTCGTTCATCACGCTCGTGATCAGCTTTTTGTACCGCGTGCTAATGGACAGGATCAGCCATGAAAAAGAACAGGAAGAACGCCGCGCGGAACAGCTGGCCATCGAACTGAAATTTCTCCGTTCGCAGATCAGCCCGCATTTTTTGTTCAATGTGCTCACCAACCTCGTATCGCTGGCAAGAAAAAAGTCCGACCTGATGGAACCCGCGCTGATAAGACTTTCCGGCCTCATGCGGTATATGCTGTACGATACGCTGCAGCAAAAGGTGGAGCTGCGGAAAGAGATCGAATACCTGGACAGCTACGTGGAGCTGCAAAAGCTGCGTTTTGGCAGCGACGTGAGCATTCAGTACGAAGTAAGCGCAGGAGAAGGAGATCATACCATAGAGCCCATGCTGCTCATCGCCTTCGTGGAGAACGCGTTCAAGCACGGCACGGGCTCCGGCGCGGACGCTTGGATCAGCATTAAATTGCAGGTGCGCGACGGCGTGATGCAGTTTGCCGTCAAGAACCGTTTCGGCGGGTACGGCCATAAGGACGACAGCTCAGGCATCGGCCTGCAAAACGTGCGGTCGCGGCTGCACCTGCTGTACAAAGACCGCCATCAGCTAGAAATAAACGAACAGGACAACATATTCCAGGTAACCTTAACCCTTCAACTCACATGATACGCTGCATTATCATAGACGACGAGCCGCTGGTGCGCGAGCTGCTGGAAGACAACATCCGCCGGATACCTTACCTGCAGCTCGAACGCTCGTGCCGCAATGCGATGGAAGCCATGGAGGCGCTGCAATCCGGCCATATCGACCTCATGTTCCTCGACATACAGATGCCGGGGCTGAGCGGCCTGCAATTCCTGCAATCGCTGTCCAGCCCTCCGCTGACCATCCTCGTAACGGCTTATGAAAAATATGCGCTGGAAGGGTACAGCCTCCAGGTGGCGGATTACCTGCTGAAACCCTTCAGCTTCGAACGTTTCTTAAAAGCCTGCAACCGTGCGGATGAGCTGCTGAAGCTGCGGCAGCAACCGTCTCCCGCAAAGGATTTTTTTGTGAACGTGGAATACACGCAGGTGAAAATAACCGTAGCGGACATCGAATACATCGAAGGTTTGAAAGACTATATCAAAATACATTTATCTTCTTCCCCCAAACCCGTGCTCACGCGCATGACCATCAAAGCGATGGAGGAAAAGCTGCCTGCGGGCGCGTTTATCCGCACGCACAAATCCTACCTGGTGGCGGCTTCAAAGATCACGATGATCAAACGGGACCTGGTGTATATCGGCAAAACGGAGATACCCGTCAGCGAATCTTACAAGGAAAACGTAAACCGTTTGAGCAACAGCTGACCGTTTCGTCTACACAATTGCCCCGTGCGTCTACACTACGCCCGTCGCAGTTTTACAGTGAAGTAGTTTTGTACCGGCATCAAAATTATTCACTGTAAAAACAAAGATCATGGGATTTGCATTCATTATCATTTTGAGGATACTGTTCGCCGCCAGCATGGTGTTTATCATCGGTTATATCT
>JBQCFV010000285.1:0-6984 GCA_051958695.1 Chitinophaga sp.
CCGGCAGCGCGAACAACACGCTGCCCAGCTGCGCTTCGTTCAGCCCGAGACGCGTTTGAATATCCGGTATGCGCGACGCCCAGGTGGAAAACCCGAAACCTGAAATAAAGAAAAAGAATGCGATGGCAATGCGTGCCCTCCTGGCCTGGTTCATGTGTGCTGTTATTCTGCTGTTTTAATGCTCCCGGCCAGCAACGTAGTGCCCAGCCCCAATATGGCGATCACGGTAAAAGACCAGCGCAGCCCGTACGCTTCCGCGATAAAACCGATCAGCGGCGGCCCGAGCAAAAATCCGAAAAACCCGATAGACGACACCATCGCCAGCGCCACGCCCGCGGGAATGTTCCTGGAACGCCCGGCCAGGCTGAAAGACAAAGGCACCACCGCCGCCACGCCCAGCCCCGTGATCAGGAAACCAAGGGTGGCGGTAGTCAACAGCGGGAACAGCACCGCCGTCATCAAACCTGCAAGGATGATCACGCCGCTGGCCTGCAGCATACGTCTGGCGCCGAACTTCGTGATAAAATGGTCCGCCGCGAAACGCCCGCCCGCCATGGTGCTCATAAAAGCGATAAAACCGAGGCGGCTGTATTCCACCGGCGCATGCACTACCTGGTTGAAATAAATGCCCGTCCATTCGAACATGGTGCCTTCGCAGATCATGCAGGCAAAGGTGATGCAGCCGAGCAGTATAATGTTCCTGTCGGGCTTCACCCAGGTTTTGGTTTTTCCTTTCTGTTTCGCCGCGTCGCGTGGAAGCAGGAAGGAGCCGCTCAGCACGGCGAGCGCGATAGACAGGCTGAAGATCAGGCAGAAATGTGTGAAAGGCCCCTGGTGACGCGCTACCATCCAGCCGCCGATGAGGCCGCCGGTAAAGCCCGCCAGGCTCCACAAACCATGAAAGCTGGCCATGATGCTGCGCCGGTAAAGCGTTTCCACCCCCACGGCCTGCGTGTTGGCGGAAATATTCATGAGGTTGGCGCAAAGCCCGAAAATCACGAGCGCCGCTGCCAGCAAAGGCGTGCTGGGAGCAAGGCCCAGCAGCAGCAAAGAAGAAGGGTACAAAAACGCCGCCACCATCAGCACGCCGCGGCTGCCAAAACGGTTCACAAGAAACCCGGAAAGCGCCATGCCCGCGAGCTGCCCGGCAGGCAATGAAAACAATAACCCGCCCAGCTCGGCGTCGTTCAGCCCCAGCCTGAGCTTTATATCCGGGATACGGCTCGCCCAGCTGGCGAATACGATGCCCTGCACGAAAAAAAAGATGCTCAGCGCGATGCGGTAAACTCTTTGCGGCCTCAGCGGAATGGAATAAGCGATCTGCATTGGATGCAAAATTATTATATCCCCATACTCCCTTTTTGGCCTGAGATGACCAATATTTGTACTGTATTGACCCGGATTCCCGTAATTTTGTACCCTCATGAAAGATCTGCAATTGGAAGAGATCCACCCGGACTCGGGGAAATCCTTCAAATTCAACACCTCCTGCTTCAAAAAGAGCTTCTACTGGCACTTTCACCCGGAATACGAGATCGTGTACGTGGAAGGCGGCTCCGGCACCCGGCATGTGGGCCAGCATATTTCGAATTATACGGACAGCGACCTGATATTCATCGGGCCCGACGTGCCGCACCTGAACTTCGATTACGGCCTTGGTCATGAGATCAACCAGATCGTCGTGCAGCTGAAGGAAGATTTTTTGGGAGACGCTTTTCTCAACGCGCCCGAGATGTCCGCCATCCGCGAGCTGTTTGCCCGCGCGCGTTACGGGCTTTCTTTCAGCGGCCGCACCAAAAGCCTGATCGCGTCGAAGCTCCGCGACATGCAGCAGATGGAACATTTCCCGCAGCTGATCTGCCTGCTCGAGATCTTCCAGCTAATGGCCACCAGCAAGGAAGTAACGCAGCTCAACCAGCGTGCGGACCAGCAGCATAAAGACGCGCGCATGGCGGTCATTTACAGCTACATCGACGCCAATTACCACCTGCAGCCC
Organism: Chitinophaga sp.; assembly: GCA_051958695.1. GTDB lineage: Bacteria > Bacteroidota > Bacteroidia > Chitinophagales > Chitinophagaceae > Chitinophaga. The sequence continues at coordinate 1,997 of JBQCFV010000285.1, forward strand.
GACGTGAACGAGATCGCCCGGAAGGTGCATATGACCACCGCCGCATTCTGCCGGTATTTTAAAAAACAGACGGGCATGACCTTCACCGGTGTCGTAAACCATTGCCGCATCAACCAGGCGAAGAACCTGCTGCTGCAGGACCGTTCCGTCAGCGAAGCCTGCTTCTCCACGGGCTTCGAGCAGCTTCCTTATTTTACAAAATTGTTCACCCGCATGAACGGCGAGAGCCCGCGGGATTTTAAGAAAAGATATCTCGCGAAGAGGTAGGCGCCGACGGCCTCACATCTTCTCCTTCACCGTCACTTTGGAATCAAGAAATTCCCACTCTTTGATATGCGCGGGCCGGTGTTCCTTCTTTACGATTGCATCCAGCTGTTGCAATAGTTCGGGGTGCTGCGCGGCCAGGTTATTGGTTTCGGAAGGATCGGTGGAGAGATCGTACAGTTCCCAGGTTTTGTGAAGATCTTTTCTCAGCCCCGTTTTCACGCCTTTCCATTTACCCATGCGGATGGCCAGCTGGCCGCCTTTTTCAGGATATTCGAAATAGATGTAAGGCCGTTGCGCCTGCTGGCTATGTTTGCCGGTCATTTCCGGCAGCAGCGAGATACCATCGTTCTCCGGCGCCTTGATACCCGCTATGGCTGCGAATGTAGCCATCATATCGTATTGCACGCCCACAAGGTCCGTTTGCGTACCGGCGGGAATTTTCCCGGGCCAGCGCGCGATGAACGGCTCGCGGATGCCGCCTTCATATACGTCCATTTTCAGGCCGCGCAGGCCGCTTACGCTGTTGAAGAATTTCGCGTCCACACCGCCGTTGAAAGTGGCGCCGTTGTCGGAGGAAAACATGATGATGGTGTTGTCGTCCAGCCCGAGCTTTTTGACCTGCTCCATGATGATGCCGACCTGCGCGTCGAGATACGTGATCATGGCGGCGTAGGTGGATAGCGGGTAACGCGCGGAAGCATACGATTGCTGGCCGTAGTACGGTTTTTCGGGGAATTGTCCGATGTACCGTTTCACCGCCGCTTCGGGCGCCTGCAGCGATACGTGCGGGATGGTGTAAGGGAGATAAAGGAAGAAGGGTTTGGAACGGTTATGCTGAATGAATTGCACGGCCTTGCCCGTCATGGCGTCAACGGCATATTCTTTTCCTTTGAAATAATCAAAGTCTTTGTCCGTAGCCGTTGCAGGATCCAGACGGCGGTGTACGTTCATGGGAGGATTGTTCAGCGTGTCCCAGCGGGAATTTTCCCAGAGATGCGATGGATAGTAGTTATGCGCCTGTTTCTGATCGAGGTAGCCGTAGAAATAATCGAAGCCCTGGCGGTTGGGGCTGCCGGTGGAATAATGCATGCCCAGTCCCCATTTGCCAATGGCCCCCGTGGCATAACCGGCATTCTGCAGCATGCGCGCAACGGTAACGGTGCCTTCCGGCAGCGGCATCTGGCCGCCTTCCAGCGAATCGGAGAACCCGCCCAGCTCGTAGTTGCCGCGGATGTACGAATGCCCGCCATGACGGCCGGTCATAAGCATGCAGCGCGCGGGGGCGCATACGGGCGTGCTGGTGTAGAACTGGTTGAATTTTACGCCTTCCTTCGCAAGCTTGTCCAGGTGCGGCGTTTTGATCTTCTGCTGGCCGTACGCCCCGATCTCGCCCACGCCGAGATCGTCCGCATAAATAAAAATGATATTCGGTTTGCGCTGCTGCGCTTGCGTGGTGCCGGCCGTGGCGGCCAGCATGCCCAGGAAGATCAGGAAGTTTTTCATAACATACAAATAAACGCAAACGCAGGCAGCAATCCGCTGCTCAATCGTTTGCGCAAACCCTGCGGGGCGTATAAATTTCCATTTGCCGCAAACCGGCGGTCATAGTATGCAAAACACCAGATCGTATTTGATGCCCCCGATGTACAATTTCCATTTGCCGCAAACCGGCGTTTGCCTTAATTTCGATACCTATGCTTACACTTCAGTTTACCCCTTTCCCCGAACTCGCCACCGAACGGCTGATGCTCCGGCAATTGCGCGTGTCCGACGCGGAAGAGATGCGCTACATCCGCTCCAATCCCGAACTCATGCGCTACATCCCCCGCCCCCTCGCGCAATCGCTCGACGATGCCGTCAGGCTGATAGAAATGTATAACGGTTTCCTGGAAAAGAACGAGGGCATCAACTGGGCCATCACCGAAAAAGGAAAAGACGTGCTGATCGGCGCCGCCGGTTTTGTGCATTTTAAACCCGAGGATCATCGCGGGGAAGTCGGTTATCTCCTGCACGACGCTTTTCACAACAAAGGCATTATTACCGAAGCGTTGCAAGCCATACTGGATTATGGGTTTCATACATTGAAGCTTCATTCGGTGGAAGCGGTCATCGACCCGGAGAACATTGCGTCGGAAAGGGTTTTGCAAAAACTGCAGTTCGTCAAAGAAGCGCATTTCCGTGAATCGGGGCTGTACGAAGGCCGGTGGCTCGATGCGGTGGTGTATTCGCTGCTGACGCCGTTAAGATGAGGATCGTCGCAACGCGCGTTGGCGATGTTCAAATTTCGCATTGCACTGCCTGCTCCCCCGGCAATAACGCAACGGGCTTCGCGACATTCGTTGCTCCCCGCCTCTGCCGATAAAATTGATTAATTTCACGCCGTCATGGCAAGAACATACGTGATCGGCGATATTCACGGCGCGCTGCTGGCGCTGGAACAGATAATCGGAAAAATAAAACCGGAGCCCGAAGACCGGCTGATATTCCTGGGAGACTATGTGGACGGCTGGAGCCAGTCCTCCGGCGTGATACAATACCTGATGGAGCTGGAGCAGCAATGCCGCTGCATTTTTCTCAAAGGCAACCACGACGCCTGGTGCGAATCCTGGCTGGCCGGCGAAAAACCGGATAACGTCTGGCTTTTTCACGGCGGTATTTCCACGGTGGAAAGCTACGAACCGCTCAGCCCCGAAGAAAAACAGCGGCACATTGATTTTTACGCGCGCATGCTCAAATATTATATCGACGAAGAGAACCGGCTGTTCATCCACGCAGGCTTTTCATCGCTGCACGGCCCGGAATTCGAACGGTTCGAAAAAAGCCACATGTGGGACCGCACTCTCTGGGAAATGGCCGTGGCCCTCAATCCCCGCCTGCGGCAGCACGACCTCCGTTATCCCAAACGGCTGCGGCTGTTCCACGAAATATACATCTGCCATACCCCCACCATCAACTACGGCGTATCCGAGCCCATGAAAGCCGCCAGCGTGTGGAACGTGGATACCGGCGCCGCTTTCACCGGCCGCCTTTCCGCCCTCAACATCGACACCAAAAGATATTTCCAGAGCGACGTGGTGCGCACCCTCTACCCGCAGGAAAAAGGCAGGAACCAACACTAGCCGGTTTTCCGTACCTTTGCATCCGCAAATGGTAAAGATCGATCAGATATCGCTGCCGGATTTCCCGCTGCTGCTGGCGCCCATGGAGGATGTAAGCGATCCCCCGTTCAGGGTGGTGTGCAAAGCCAACGGGGCCGACCTCGTGTACACGGAATTTATTTCCAGCGAGGGCCTCATACGCGATGCCATCAAATGCCGCAAAAAGCTCGATATTTTCGACGAGGAAAGACCCACCGGCATCCAGATATTCGGGGGCGATGAAGAACGTATGGCCATGGCCTCGAAGATCGTGGACGTTACCCAGCCCGAGCTGCTGGACATCAATTTCGGCTGCCCGGTAAAAGGCATCGTGGCGAAAGGCGCCGGTTCCGGCGTGCTGAAAGACATACAGCTGATGACGCGCCTCACCGAAGCCTGCGTAAAAAGCACTTCCCTCCCTGTAACGGTCAAAACCCGCCTCGGCTGGGACGACGATACCAAAAACATCGAAGAAGTGGCCGAACGCCTGCAGGACGCCGGCGTGAAAGCCCTTACCATCCACGGCCGCACCCGCTGCCAGATGTACAAAGGCGAAGCGGACTGGAGCCTGATCGCCAAAGTGAAGAACAATCCCCGCATACATATCCCCATTTTTGGCAACGGCGATATAGACAGCCCGCAAAAAGCGCTGGAATACAAAAACCGCTATGGCGTAGACGGCATCATGATCGGCCGCGCCGCCATCGGCTACCCCTGGATATTCCGGGAAGTGCGCCACTACCTCAATACCGGCGAAATGCTGCCCGCGCCCACCGTTGCCGAGCGCGTGGAAGTATGCAGGCAGCACCTGCAAAAATCACTGCAATGGAAAGGGCCGCACGGCGGCATTTATTCCATGCGCAGGCATTACCTGAACTATCTGAAAGGATTGCCGGGAATAAAAGCGTTCCGCTCGCGGCTGGTAACGCTCAATTCCCCCGAAGAGATCCACGGTACGCTGGATGAAGTGCTGCGTACCTATGACGGCTACGAGATGGAACGTACGCCCATCAGCCTTGTGAACTATCATGAAAACTGCCCGCTGTAAAAAAAGGGCTTATTTGCATTCGACTTTATTGTAGGGCTGCGGCCCGAATTTCAGCCCGTCGTTACTGGTATTGAATACAGGCACGCCGTTAGCGTCGAACTGGTCGGCCAGCGCTTCGTACACCTGCTCTCCCATCACTTTGAACACCACCGGCCGGTCGCTGGTTTGCCCTTCGCTCTGGAAATGGTAGGTGGCCCGCAGGATATTGTCGTTGAGAATGCCGTCTATCACGCCCGTATTCTTATCTTTTTCCGCGAAATCATATTCCAGTACGCCATTTGCTTTTCCTTCATTCACGACCAGTTGCAGGTGGAAAGAATCCTTCCCCACCACTTTAAGATAACAGGCCGCGCCTGCTTCCCCTTCCGCTACCGCCGTGGCCGCCTGAAGACTGTCTGCCGGCTGTTTTTTGCTGTCGGAAGAATTGCAGCCGCCCATTACGGCCGCGGAAGCTAAAATTGCAAAGGCGATAATTCTCATTTTCAGGATTTTTTTAAATCTACGGAATATTTCCGACCCTGCTGACATAAGGCTGT
>JBQCFV010000286.1:0-12405 GCA_051958695.1 Chitinophaga sp.
CGGAAAGTATCCAGAAAGTGCGGTATGCTTTTACTTTGAGCCATTCTATCCTTAATAATTGTATCATGCGCGGGTAAGGGTTGAGGGGGATCAATTGGTAAGTTCGATAAATCTTGCTTCGAGGCTTTTGCGTTTTACGGCGAGGTAGCTGAGCGTGACGCCTTTTTCAAAACAGGCGCGGTTGAGCTGCTCGGCCGTTTGCCCGTTCTCGAATATCACCTGCAGGCTGCCGTTGTGCCGGCGCAGGCTTTTCAGCCCGGGCATGGCGCTCAGCAAGGCTTCCAGCTGCACGAGATCGGCGGCGGACACTTCCAGCGTATCCTCGTTGGCCAGCACTTCGTCCACATGCCCGGCCGCTACAAGATTGCCTTTTTTTAGGATGGCCACATGCGTGCAGACCTTCTCCACTTCGTCCAGCAGGTGGCTTGCCATGATCACGGTGGTGCCTTCTTTGCCGAGGTTGCGGATCAGTTCCCTGATCTCCGCGATGCCCGCCGGGTCCAGACCGTTGGTAGGCTCGTCCAGCAGCAGTACTTCCGGCCGGCCCAGCAGGGCGTTGGCGATGGCCAGGCGCTGTTTCATGCCGAGGGAAAAGGTGCTGAACTTCGAATCTTTCCGTTCCCAAAGCTCGGTAATGCGCAGCACGCGCTCGATGTCGTCGTGCCCCCGGCCTTTGATGGCCGCGTTGATCTGCAGGTTGCGCACGGCGGAATAATAATGGTAAAAGTTGGGCGTTTCCAGCAGTGCGCCGATGCGCTTTCGCAGCTCAGCCTGCGGCGGCTGGCCGAACCAGCTGTAGCTGCCGGCGTTGGCTTTCAGCACGTCCATGATAATGCCGAGCAACGTCGTTTTGCCGCTGCCGTTAGGTCCCAATACGCCGAACACGCTGCCTTCCGGCACGTTGAACGATACGGATCTGAGCGCATGGATAGGCCCGTAGTGCTTGGACACTTGCTGAAGGGACAGGATCTGCTTTGTTTCCAATGTGATTATATTAAATTCTTTGCAATATATAACTAATTACGCACCGGCTTGCCTGTTTTTAGCACGCTTTGTAGTCTTTCGAGGGTTTTTCTTTCGCCGCTCAGGCTGAGGAAGGCTTCCCTTTCCAGGTCGAGCAGGTATTGTTCGCTGACGAGCGTGGGCTCCGACAGGTCTCCGCCGCACATCACGTAGGCCAGCTTTTGGGCGATTTTGGCGTCGTGCTCGGAAATATAGTTGGCAAAAAGCGTGGCATTCACGCCGGTAAGCATTGCGCCGAGACCGGAGCGGCCCAGCACACGGATGTCCGTACGTTCGATGGGGCGTACATATCCCGCGTCCGCCAGCTCCACGGCTTTTTCTTTCGCATCGGCGATCACGCGGCTCTGGTTAAGGCTGATGGCGTCCGTGCCTTCGCGCAGCAGGCCCATTTCAAACGCTTCCTGCGCGGAGGTAGCCACTTTGGCCTGCGCGATGGTAAGGTAACGCTCCTGCAGGATAGGGTTTTCGACCCGCCCTTCGCGATATTCGTCGGAAGCGCGGAGCGTCAGCTCTTTGGTGCCGCCGCCGCCGGGGATGAGCCCCACGCCCAGCTCAACCAGCCCGATGTAGGTTTCTGCGGCCGCCTGCACATGGTCCGCATGCAGGCTCATTTCGCAGCCGCCGCCCAGGGTAAGCCCGTGCGGGGCCACCACCACGGGTATGGAGGAATAACGGAGACGCATGGTGGTTTTCTGGAACAAGTGCACCGCCATGTCCAGCTCGTCATATTCTTGTTCAGCCGCCAGCAGGAAGATCATGCCTACGTTCGCGCCCGCGGAAAAGTTGGCGGCGTCGTTGGCGAGTATGAGACCGCGGAAATCTTTCTCTGCAAGGTCTATCGCTTTATGCACGCCTTCCAGCACCTCGCCGCCGATGGTATTCATTTTTGTTTTCCATTCCAGCGACACGATGCCGTCGCCCAGGTCGTACAGGTTGCAGGCGCTGTTTTTCCAGACGATGCTGTTGGAATGGTTTTCGAGAATGATGAACGCGTCCTCCCCGGGTATCGCTTTGTAGGCTTTGGTGGCGAGGTCGTAATAATATTTTTTGCCGTTCTCGATCTTGTAAAAGTGCGTCACGCCGGCGGTCAGCATCTCTTTCACCCATGGCGCCACGGTAAGGCCCGCGGCCTCGATGGTTTTGATGCCGGCTTCCACGCACAGCAGGTCCCAGGTCTCGAACGCGCCGATCTCCCAGCCAAAGCCCGCTTTCATGGCATCGTCCACTTTGTACAGATCGTCCGCTATTTCGGGGATACGGTGAGAGATATACGAAAACAGCCGCGCATGGAATGCCTGGTAGAATTGCCCGGCCTTGTCCTGCGAAGCGGCCAGCATTTTAATGCGCTGTTTCAGGTCTTCGATGGGTTTGGCCGCTTCAACGCTGGCGAATTTCGCTTTCACTTTCGGGCCGTATTCCATCGTGTTCAGGTCGAGGGTGAGGATTTCTTTCCCGCCCGCGCCTTTGGTCTTTTTATAAAAACCCTGCCCGGTCTTGTCGCCCAACCAGTTGTTCTCCACAACTTTTTGCAGAAAGGGCGGTATCTGCATGATGTCGCGCGCCTCGTCCTGCGGGCAGTTCTCCGCCACGCCTTTCGCCACTTTCACCAGCGTATCGATACCTACCACGTCCGCGGTGCGGAAAGTAGCCGATTTCGGGCGGCCGATAATGGGACCGGTGAGCGCGTCCACCTCGTCGATGCCGAGGCTCATTTCCTGCATGATGTGAAAGATCGCCATGATGGAAAACACGCCCACGCGGTTGGCAATGAAGGCCGGCGTGTCTTTGCACAACACGGTCGTTTTACCAAGATGCAGATCGCCGTAATGCATCAGGAAGTCCGTCACGGCGGGGTCGGTATGCGGCGTGGGAATGATCTCCAGCAGCCGCAGGTAACGCGGTGGATTGAAGAAGTGCGTGCCGAGAAAATGTTTTTTAAAATCCTCGCTGCGGCCTTCGGCCATCAGGTGAATGGGAATGCCGGAAGTATTGGAAGTGATGAGCGTGCCGGGTTTGCGGAACTGCTCCACCTGTTCGAATATTTTTTTCTTGATGTCGAGGTTTTCCACCACTACTTCTATCACCCAGTCGCAATCGGCGATGGATTTCATGTCGTCGGTGAAATTGCCGGTTTTGATATGCCGGGCGGCCTCTTTGGAATACACGGGCGAGGGGTTCGATCTGATGGCGGCCTGCAAAGCCTCGTTCACGATCCTGTTCCTTACAGCGGGATGCTCTATCGTTAATCCTTTGGCCTTTTCCGCGTCGTTCGGTTCTTTGGGCACGATGTCCAGCAGCAGTACCTTCACGCCCACGCCTGCAAAATGACAGGCGATCCGCGAGCCCATTACGCCGGAGCCCAGCACCGCTACCTTATTGATCCTTCTTTGCATAATATTTCCGCTTTAGAATAATGAATTTAGCATTTTTATCGGTTGAACGGTGCGCGGAAACGAAAAAAGGCTGACACGCGGCCAGCCTTTTTCATGTATTTTTTCAAGCTCAGCTTACGCCGCTGCCGGGCGCTACGGCCTGGTCAGGACTCACGAACACGAGCTTGCCGTCTTTGTCTTCGGCCATCAGTATCATGCCCTGGCTTTCGATGCCTTTCATCTTGCGCGGCGCGAGGTTGGCCACCAGCGTTACCTGTTTGCCGATGATGGCTTCGGGCGCATAATGCAGCGCGATGCCGGATACTACGGTGCGTTGCTCCGCGCCAAGGTCTATCGTGAGCTTCAGCAGCTTGTCCGCCTTCGCTACTTTTTCCGCGTGGGTGATGGTGCCTGCTTTCAGGTCCAGCTTCGCGAAGTCGTCGTACTGGATCTCCGCTTTCGCGGGCGCGGCTTCTTTTTCGGGCGCTGCGGCCGTTTGTGCGGCGGCTGATTGCTTCAGCCCCGCATGCAGCTTGTCCACCTGCGCTTTCACCTGCTCGTCCTCGATCTTTTTGAACAGCAGTTCGGGCGCGCGGAGGGAATACCCGACGCTCACGAGCTTCATGCTGCCGGCGTTCTCCCATTCGAGCATACGGTCCACCACTTTCAGCATATGGCAGATCTTCTGCGCGGTGAACGGCAGGAAAGGATTGATGAATACGGCGAGATTGGCGGTCAGCTGCAGGCAAACGTGCAGACAATTGTCTATCAGCTGCTGGTTCTGCGCTTGCAGCTCGGGCGTTTTGGCGAGTATCCAGGGTTGTTTTTCCTGGAGGTAGCGGTTGCCTTCGCGGGCCACGTTCATCACTTCGTTGAGCGCGTCGCGGAAGCGGAAGGTTTCCAGCGATTCGGAGATCTTCATCTTCGCGTCCTGCAGCATGGCGTAGATGGCGTCGTCTGCCGCGTTCTTTACGTCTGCGTGCATGGGCGGCACCTTTCCGCCGCAGAGCTTGTGCATCAGCACCATCGTGCGGTTCACGAAGTTGCCGAGGTTCGCTACCAGCTCGTTGTTATTGCGGTCCTGGAAATCTTTCCAGGTAAAATCGTTGTCCTTTGTTTCGGGCGCGGTGGCGCAAAGCACGTAGCGCAGCACGTCCTGCTGGTCGGGGAAGTCCTTGATATAATCGTGCACCCACACGGCCCAGTTGCGGGAGGTGCTCACTTTTTCGCCTTCGATGTTGAGGAACTCGTTGGCGGGCACATTGTCCGGTACCACAAAACCGCCGTGGGCTTTGAGCATGGCGGGGAAAATGATGCAGTGGAACACGATGTTGTCCTTCCCGATAAAATGGATCAGGCGGGTATCTTCCTTGCACCAGTAATCGGCCCAGTTTTCGGTCAGCTCCTTGGTGGCGGAAATATAACCGATAGGCGCGTCGAACCAAACGTACAGCACTTTGCCTTCCGCGTCGGGCAGCGGCACTTTGATGCCCCAGTTGCTGTCGCGGGTCATGGCGCGTGACTGCAGCCCGTTGTCCAGCCAGCTTTTGCACTGGCCGTACACGTTGGCCTTCCACTCTTTATGGTCTTCGATGACGTATTGTTTCAGCCAGGGCTCATAATTCTGGAGCGGCATGTACCAGTGTTTGGTCTTTTTCTTCACGGGCACCGCGTCGCTGAGGGCGGAGCGGGGATTGATCAGGTCGTCAGGACTGAGGGAGCTGCCGCAGCGTTCGCACTGGTCGCCGTACGCCTTGTCGTTGCCGCAGTTTGGGCAGGTGCCGATGATGTAACGGTCCGCGAGGAACACCTGTTTGATCTCGTCGAAATATTGTTCGGATTCCTTCTCTTCAAAAAGACCTTTGTCGTACATGTTTTTGAAGAAGTCCGCCGCCGTCTGGTGGTGTACCGGGCGGGAAGTGCGGGAAAATATGTCGAAGGAAATGCCCATGGAGGCGAATGAGTCTTTGATGATCGCGTGGTATTTGTCCACGATGTCCTGCGGGGTCACGTTTTCCTGCATCGCCTTGATGGTGATGGGAACGCCGTGCTCGTCTGAGCCGCAAACGAATTTTACGTCGATTTTCCTGGCCCTGAGATACCTTACGTAGATGTCTGACGGCAGGTAACAGCCGGCCAGGTGGCCGATATGCACCGGGCCGTTGGCATAAGGCAGGGCTGCCGTAACGAGGTACCTGTTAAATTGTTTCATTGATGCTTCCTCTGTTGAAAAAAATGTAAAATTATCCGGAAAATGGCGAAATGGATTTGCAGTTCACCCAATAACGACTACTTTGGCCGCAGGTTGGGGGAAACAGTATCCTTCTTCCTCATTTAATCAGCAAAGGTAAACTAAAGACTTCAGAATGGTAAAAATTCCGCCCTATCTCAAAAAAGGCGACCTCATAGGCATCACCTGCCCCAGCAGCAAAATGGAGCTTTCCGCGGCCGAATATGCGGCCGGGGTGATCAGTTCCTGGGGTTACCGGGTGCATCTCGGCATTACGGTGGGCACCAGCTTTCATAATTTTTCTGCGCCGGACGAGCTGCGGCTCGAGGAATTGCAGGATATGATGGACGATCCCGAGATCAAAGCCATCGTGTTCGGCCGCGGCGGCTACGGTATGATCTCCATACTGGACAAGCTCGATTTTCGCCGGTTCCGCAAGCATCCAAAATGGCTCTGCGGCTACAGCGATATCACCACGCTGCATGCGCACCTTCAGCAACGTTACGGCATCGCGTCCATCCATTCCCTGATGTGCAGCGGCATTGCGGCGCCTACCAAAAACAATGTGTACGTAGCCAGCCTGCGCGAAGCGCTGCAGGGCAAACGCAGCAGCTACGATGCGCCGCCGCATGCCATGAACCGCGCCGGCAAGGCCACGGGCAAGCTGGTGGGCGGCAATCTCACGCTGCTGACGAACCTTTCCGGCTCCGTATCACAACCGGATACCAAAGGGAAAATACTGGTGCTGGAAGACGTGGGCGAATACCGTTACAACGTGGACAGGATGATGTATAACCTCAAACGCGCGGGCTGGCTGGACAAGCTGGCCGGGCTGGTAGTAGGCTCGTTCACGGAAGAGCGGGAAACGGAAACGCCTTTCGGGCAAACGGAATTTGAGATCATCAGGAACCTGGTGAAAGAATACGATTATCCCGTGTGCTATAACTTCCCCGTCGGTCACCAGGAAGCGAATTATGCATTGAAGCTGGGCATTCCGCACGAGCTGAAGATAAGCGCGAAGGGCGTGAGCCTGCGGGAGGTGAAGTGAGCGGCTACAACCGCAGCAACGAATCCAGCTTTGCCTGGAACAGCGGGTATTCGTGCAGGTTATTATGCCCGGCGCCTGTGAGTGTAAACAGCGTATCCCCTTTCTTGAAACATTCCTCCGCCAGCTTCTTCCCGGAAGCATAAGGAATCGTCTCGTCCTTCGTGCCGTGAAACGCCGCCACCGGTGCCGTCACTTTTGGCAGGAACTCGTTCGTGGGCAGCTTGTATTGCAGCAGGATGCTATGCGGGTAAATGGGTATCAGCGATGAAGCCACATTCTGCAAGCTATAGTACGGCGATTCGAGTATGAGCCGCCTGCAATCGCGCACCGCCGCCAGCTGCGCGGCAATGCCGGTGCCGAGCGAGCGGCCGTAGATCACAATCTGCCAGGGCGCAAACCTGCCCCGCGCCACTTTGTACATCAGCAGGGCATCGTCGTACAGCGCTTTTTCCGTCAGCCTGCCGGTGCTTTTGCCAAACTCCCGGTAATCCATGATCAGCACATCGTAGCCGTTGCGGGTGAACTCGGGCATATATTGCGCATAGCGGTTGATGTTGCGCGCGTTGCCGTGAAAATACAGCACCATGCCGCGCGGGCGCTCTGCCTTGAACAGCACGGCGCTCAGCTTCACTTTTTTATTGACGGGTATCAGCAGCTCCTCGAAAGGCATGTCGAAATGATACTGGTAATTGGCCGGCAGCACTTCGGGATGAAAAATGAGCTTGTCCTGCACGAAATACAGCGCCAGCCCGGCGGCCAGGTAAATGCCGATGGCCCAGAGCGCGATCTTTTTTAAATTCTTCCGGAGGTCCGGCATTGGCATATCAGTATCTTTTGTTGGCTTAATCTTCCACGTCAGGCACTATTTCCAGCCCGTACTCATCGGGCGTGAGCATGCCCGCGCTCTTTACCCCGGCGATCTTTGCCGGGTCTGCCGCAAGGTCGGTAACGGTGAACTGCTGGTGCAGGTAGTTGAACGTATGCAGCTTGCCCGCGAGGCCCGGCACGTCCGCCAGGTATTTGACGATCTCGTTCACCATCAGCAGCGCCGTGGCGCCGTGCGTGGCGCCCATGGCGCCTGCGTCGAAATTGCGGAATTCGTCCAGCAGGTATTCGTTGCAGCGGTAAGAGGCCAGCTGCACACCGCCGTCAGGTTTCATGTTGAAGCCGCCCCACCAGGCCGTCCAGTTATGCACCTCGCCGGTGACGAACGGCTTGTTCAACAGTATGCACGCGTCGTTCACCACGAGATGCGTGGGGCGGTGCTGCGAGCAGTCCACCACGAGGTCGAAACCGGCGAATACCTGCTGCGCATTGTCCGGCCGCACCTGTATGAGAAAAGGGTAATGCTTGTTCCAGGGATTGAGCGAAAACAGCCTGCTGGCGGCCATTTTGGCTTTATGCTTGCGTACGTCCTGCATATTGAAGAGCGGTGTGCGGTGCAGGTCTTCCTCGAGTATCACGCCGTAATCGGCAATGCCGATCACGCCCACACCCGCAGCGCTGAGGTACTGTATCACCGGGCTGCCGAGGCCGCCCGCGCCGATCACCAGTATGCGGCTTTGTTTCAGTTTTTCCTGCAAGCCGATGCCCATGCCGGGCACCGCTATCGGGTGTTTGTATCTTTCCAGTTCTTTTGCTGTCAACATCCTTCTAATCGGTTACTCCTGCAAAGATAGCCTACTCCTGCGGAAACTCCAGCGTGAAACGGCTGCCCTTTCCCAATATGCTTTCCACGCGGATGCGGCCTTTGTGCGCGTCCACAATGGCTTTCACATAGCTGAGCCCCAGCCCGAAACCTTTTACGTTGTGCACGTTGCCGGTATGGGCGCGGTAGAATTTTTCAAATATGCGCGACACCGTGTCCCTGCTCATACCGATGCCGTTGTCAGCAATGGAGATCACAAGATATTTGCGTGTATTGCTGGTGGATATACGTACTTCCAGGTTGTCTTTGGAGTATTTGATCGCATTGTCCAGCAGGTTGAAGATGAGGTTGGAAAAATGTACTTCGTCCGCCTTGATGATCGGCTGTATCGCGTTCAGCTGCAGGTCTACCGTACCGTTCTTCCCTTCCAGCTGCAGCTGCAGGTTGTCTACGGTGCTATGTATCAGCTGGTGCACGTCTATCGGCTGCAGGTTGAGCGAAAGCTCCTCTTTTTCCATGAGCGCGGAATTGAGGATGGATTCCACCTGCTTGTTCATACGTTTGTTCTCTTCCTTGATGATGCCGGAGAAGTAGCGGATCTTGTCCCTGTTGTCCATCACGCGTTCGTTGCCGATCGCGTCGATGGCGAGTGAAATGGTGGCCAGCGGCGTTTTCAGCTCGTGCGTCATATTGTTGATGAAATCGCGTTTGATCTCGGAGAGCTTCTTTTGCCCGAGCATGGTGCGGATGGTGAGCGCGAAGGCGGTAACGATGATGGCGGTGAACAAAATACCGCCAAAGATCATCCAGCCGAGGGATTTGAATACGGTGAGGCTGCTTTGCGGCACGAATACGTGCAGCACTTCGAAAGGCGTGTTGATGCTTTCGGCCAGCGGCACGAGTATCTCCTGGTACAGCGCCGAGTCCGCCTCGCGTTTGTTGAGCCTTTCGATAAAGCCGGAGGAATACATCTGGATCTGCGCGTTGGTGGCGATGCCGAACTGCACCTGCGCATTGCTCACGATGCCGAACTCGAAAGCCGTGTCCAGCCTGCGTTCTTTCATCGCCCTTTTGAGCAGCCCGGCCACTTCGGATTCTTCAAACTGGGAGCTGACGGAATTGAACGGCCGCATGATGCCGTCGTTGAACGGCTCCAGCGTGAGCCGGTTCGAGGGGCTGTTCTGTTTGAAACGGTCTATCTTGATCCGGGCGATAGGCGTAAGCGCGCGGCTCATCAGCTCGTTGCGGACGGCCTCCACGGCCTCGATCATTTTTTGTTCCTTTTCTTCCTTTTTGATGTGCGCGGCATTCAGTATCCAGCTGTACTGGATATAGATGATCCCCAGCAGGGACAAGGTGATCAGGGCAATGATAACAGGAAATATCTTCTTTAACGGCAGCATGTTACGGTACTATAAAACGCTAAATATAGCTATTTTCCCACGGAGGGGAACTGTTTGCTATAGCAACTATGATACAAAATTAAACCGTGGAAATGCTGATCTGCAGGGATACATGTTAAAAAATACCACTTTAACGTAATTTTAACGCAGAAACTATGCTGTTATTATGGGCAGGCCCCTTATCTTTGCATTGTGATCTGGTATCAAATTTGCTACTGGATTAACAGACAAAAAAGCGAATAAACTTTCTACATACATCGACGTGGATTCGTTCCATAAGCGATTTAGATTTTGGTTGATAAAATGGTAAGGGATCTTTCTAGGTCCCTTTTTCTATTTCCATCCTTTTGATTTCCCGCGAATTACCTGAAAAAATTGCGCCTGGTTTGGCTTTTGTTGGTTAAATTTGAAAAGAGCTTACGGAAAAAAGGTATTCATGGAAACACTTGCGCCTGGTATATTGCTCATTGCGGACCCTTTTCTGAAAGACCCGAACTTTGCCCGCACCGTAGTACTGTTGTGCGAACACCAGGACGAAGGCAGCTTCGGTTTCGTCGTCAACCGGCAGTTCGACCAGCGGCTCGACGAGCTGATTCCCGCGGTGCTCACTCCTAACATTCCCGTATATTTCGGCGGCCCCGTACAAATGGACACCATTCATTTTATTCACCAGATGCCCGATCTTATTGAAGGCGGGTTCGAAGTGTTCCCGGGGATCTTTTGGGGTGGAGATTTCGCCACGGTTGTGGAATTGTTGAACACCGGCGCGCTGGACCTTGCGAGGATCAAATTCTTTATCGGCTATTCCGGCTGGAGCAGCGGCCAGCTCGAAGGGGAGCTGAGCGAAAAAAGCTGGATACTGAGTCGCATCAACCCGCCGCTGCTGTTTTCGGCGGAAGAGCAGGAGATCTGGAAGCAGAGCCTGCAGAACATGGGCAACAGCTTCGCCATGATGGCCAACTTCCCGATAGACCCTTCGCTGAACTGAGTCTTGCCGCAACCAATATAAAAACGGAAGGCCGGGCGTAATGCCCGGCCTTCGCAATATTCTGCCTTCCGTATGAATTACAGGGCGGTAGCGCCTTCTACCAGCACCGTCGCCTTGTTATCCAGCACTTCCACGAAGCCGCCTTCGATGGTGTACTGTTCGGAATGGGCCTTATCTTTCAGCACCTTCATTTTGCCTTTACCCAGGGCGGCGATCAGCGGGGCGTGGCGGTCCAGCACTTCGAAGGAACCGTCCGTGCCGGGCAGCTGGATGCCGTATACTTCGCCCGTGTACAGCTTTCTTTCCGGTGTCAATATTTCCAATAACATGTTAATCGGTTTTGTTTTGAAGAGCCTTATTTAGCGGCAGACATCAGCTTCTTGCCTTTCTCGATCGCGTCGTCGATGGTGCCCACGAGGTTGAAGGCAGCTTCGGGATATTCGTCCACCTCGCCGTCCATGATCATGTTAAAGCCGCGGATAGTCTCTTCGATGGGCACCAGCACACCTTTCAGACCGGTGAACTGTTCGGCCACATGGAAGGGCTGGCTCAGGAAACGTTCCACGCGGCGGGCCCGGGAAACCGTCAGCTTATCGTCGTCGCTCAGCTCGTCCATACCCAGGATGGCGATGATGTCCTGCAGCTCCTTGTAGCGCTGGAGGATCATTTTTACGCGCTGCGCGGTGTTGTAATGCGATTCGCCCACAACGGCCGGGGTGAGGATGCGGCTGGTGGAATCCAGCGGATCCACGGCGGGATAGATACCCTTGTCCGCAATTTTACGGGACAATACGGTAGTAGCGTCAAGGTGGGAGAAGGTAGTCGCCGGAGCGGGGTCGGTAAGGTCATCCGCGGGTACGTACACCGCCTGTACGGAGGTGATGGAACCGTTTTTGGTGGATGTGATACGCTCCTGCATCAGGCCCATTTCAGTGGCCAGGGTGGGCTGGTAACCTACCGCTGACGGCATACGGCCGAGCAGCGCGGATACTTCGGAACCGGCCTGGGTGAAACGGAAGATGTTGTCTACGAAGAACAGGATGTCGCGGCCGCTGCCTGCGGTGCCGTCGCCGTCGCGGAAGTATTCCGCCATGGTGAGGCCGGAAAGGGCCACACGGGCGCGGGCGCCGGGAGGCTCGTTCATCTGGCCGAACACGAAGGTGGCCTGCGAGCCTTTCAGCTCTTCTTTATCCACGGCGGAGAGGTCCCAGCCGCCATGTTCCATGGATTCTTTGAATTTGTCGCCGTAACGAACGATGTTCGCTTCGATCATCTCGCGCATCAGGTCGTTCCCTTCACGGGTACGCTCGCCCACGCCTGCGAATACAGACAGGCCGGCGTGGCCTTTCGCGATATTGTTGATCAGCTCCTGGATCAGTACGGTCTTGCCTACGCCCGCACCGCCGAACAGGCCGATCTTGCCGCCTTTCGCGTAAGGCTCGATCAGGTCGATCACCTTGATGCCGGTAAACAGCACTTCGGTATCGGTGGCGAGGTCCTCGAAACGGGGAGGCTGGCGGTGGATGGGAGCGCCGTTGGTCGTGTCCAGCTGGCCGAGACCGTCGATCGCTTCACCTACAACGTTGAACAAACGGCCTTTGATGGCATCACCGGTAGGCATTTTGATCGGCGCTTCGTTATCCACAACTTCCATTCCGCGTACCAGGCCCTCGGTAGAGTCCATGGCTACGGT
>JBQCFV010000287.1:0-5247 GCA_051958695.1 Chitinophaga sp.
GAAGCTGTATTGACCGCAAAATCCAAAATCCGGCAGTTGGATGAATACATTAAAGGTGTTTCTTGGTTTTGTAGAATTAGCGCTTGCCCTGAAATTCCTCTCCAAAGCAGATGTTGTGGCAAAAACCTTTCTACTGAAAAGGGAATTATTTATTGCGATTTGGATGATTACTGCGATAGGGCTTGCATTGTACTTGTTGGGCGTGATCAGGTTCCCTTATGACAGTAATGGTATCAATACCCCTATTTCTGGATACATGTCAAAAGAAGCATTCAAAAAGTTCTTGGAATGTGGCATTAGGTCCTGGAGTAAAAGCCTAGAATGTTTGAAAGCCTGCAATTAATATTTACTTAAAAATAAAACACAATGAAATTAAACTATGTATTATTCAATCCGACTAAAAAAACATACGATAGCTGGGCTCCTTTTATTTTAAGAATTATCGCAGGAATAGGCTTCCTTGCTCATGGTTATGCAAAATTGGCTAAAGGGCCAGAAGGTTTTGCAAAATTACTACATGATGTAGGCGTTCCTGCGCCGGAAATCATGGCCTGGGTTGCGACCCTTACAGAAGTTCTTGGCGGTGTAGCGCTTATCGTGGGCGCTTTCGTCAGCGTGGTGTCTATCCCGCTAATTATAACGATGCTTACAGCTTTATTTACGGTTCATTACAAATATGGGTATAGTTCAATAAAGACCATTGGTCTTGATGCAGACGGTCCAAGGTTCGGTCCGCCCGGATATGAGATTAATTTGCTTTATATCGGAGCGTTGATAATGTTGATTTATACAGGGGCAGGTAAATTTTCTATAGACTCAATCATTGCTAAACGCCGAAAATAGTTGGAGAGAAACTGTAGAAGATTATAAGTCATAAAGATGCATTCATACCAGAATATAACATGGATATTAAAAAGGTCATAACCTGTAAGGGTATTGCAAAAGTTATAGCGTTACAAGAGGCACTGCAGAAAGGGAACTTGGCAGAGGTGAAACGGAAGTTGGCTCGATTTACCCTGAAAAATCGTTTTTGACGGAAGCAGAGTTCGAACCACAAGGCGCAACGATTTTATACAACAGATCAACCTGGTTAATAAGAAGTTGCGGAAAATAAAAACGGGACAAAAGTGAATTTCTACACTTTGTCCCGTTAAGTCGGGATGACTGGATTCGAACCAGCGGCCTCTTCGTCCCGAACGAAGCGCGCTACCGGGCTGCGCTACATCCCGAATGGGCTGCAAATTTACTCTTTGCCTTCAAAAATCAAAAATATTTTTTAACAAACCCCGCAAACCCAAGCCCATCCGGGAAATAACACGCCAAAAATCACTGCTTCACAAACCTCGCCTGCTCCCGCCCAAACCGCACAATATACATCCCCGCACTCAGCCCGGAAACATCCACCCGCACCCGGCCGCTCAAATCGCCTTTCATCACTTTCACCACCGCGCCGCTCATATTGAATACGCGCAGCTCTTTCCCTTTCCCCGGAAGATCGACGTAAACGAAGGAAGACGCAGGATTGGGAGATACCGTTAAAGAAGAAGCGGAAGAAGAAGGAGCACTTTTAGCATAGGAAAGCATCAAAGCCTGCACCCCCTGGTCCTCCAGCACCCATTGCTGGTTGGGCGTTCCGGTGGCGCCATTGGCGGCGTAAAGGATCATTTTTGTGCCGTCTGAAGTACTGCTGCCGGGATTGTCGATGATGAGGCCGCTGCTCATGGCGGTGCGGATGAGGTATTTGCCTGATCCGGCGGAAACCAGCTGCCATTGCTGGTTCAGGCCGTTGGTGACGGTATATTGAATGAGCTGCACGCCGGAGGTCTGGTCGCTGTTAGCGATGTCGATGGCTTTGTTGCTATTGCGGTTCACCAGCACATAGTTGCTTCCCTGCGCCACCAGCTTCCATTGCAGGTTGTTGCTGCCGCTGCTGGTATACTGCGCGATGTACGCGAGGTTGGACGTGCTGCTGTTCTCTATGCCGAGGTATTTCCCGCTATGCACGTTTTTGATCTTGTACCAGTTGCCGGTAATGCCGCCGGAGCCCACGGTGAAAGTGGTGGTTTTGGCGGCGGACGCTCCGCCGAAAATATCGGTGATGGTCACGCGGGCGGTGTAGGTGCCGGCGGAGAGATTGCCGCTGATCACGGCGCTGCGTTTCTCCGGGAGGGTTTCGGTGGAAGAGCTTACCACCGTGCCGGATGTGTTGAGTATTTCCACGACGGACGAGAACTGCGGGCTTTTGGTGCTGTTGTTCGTCCAGCTGACGGTGGTGGTACCGGAGCTGTACGATGCGCTCACGGTGCTTACTTCGCCGGTGGTGACGGTGGGAGATGAGCCTTGGTTGGTCTGCGCGGGCTGGTCGAGGGTGCGGCCGCCGTTGAAAGCGGCGCTGGGCGTTACGTTGCCGCCGTGTTCCATAAAATAGGCGTCTTCACCGGAGTCGAAGCCGGCGTTGAAAGCCCAGTCGTAGATGCCGTTGCGGTTGGCGTCGTTGGCGTTGCAGCTGAAATACCGGCTGGTGGATTTCTGCCACACGCCGGCGTCCGTGCGGTTCCAGCAGTCCTTGAAATAGGCTTTGCGCACAAAACGCCCGTCGAAGCGGGGATCGCTGCCATGCCAGTTTTCAAGGAAGGCGCCCGACCCAGATCCGAGAAAAGTGGTGCGTGTGGGAATGGCAAGGGTGGATGTGTGGAACCATTGATTGTTGCTCAGGTTCTGCACAAAGGTGCCGATGAACAGCTCGCCGTTCAGCTTCCATGCCCTGATCACGAAGTTGTACCAGGTGTTGAGCGTCCAGTTGTAGGGATTGATGGTTTTGGCGCCGTCGCCTTCCCCGCCAAAGCGGCTGTAGATCGTGCCGGGGCCGAGGTAAGCCTGCCTGGCGAATACGCCGCCTGCCGTGTTCGGGTCCCACTGGGAGGCGATGAGGATCTTGGAGGAACCGGATGAGCTGTCCGGCGTGTGCTGCAGCCCCGCGTAGCCGCCCGCCCAGTTGAACACGGAGAAGTACGACGTGTAGGCGGTTTGCGTGATCTTTACTTTCATCATTTTTAACGACGCGTCTGCGGGAAAACTGAATACCAGGTGCTGGGAAGGGGCGGCATTGCTGGTTTGGGCCTTCAGGCCGGATGCCGGGTAAAGGCAAAGCAGGGCCATGGCCATGAAGAGTAGCTGAAAAATACGCATTGGGTTGATTTTGGTAGGTAAACGAATTGCACGTTAGCTTATCACTCGTAACGTCAATCTACCATTTCGTACACGTAATCGCATTGCACACACCTTTAATATGACATTTACATGTCAGGAAAGTATTTCCGGCAGGGGACGCGCGGACGGTTTCAAACATTGGGGTGACAAAAAGGGGAAAGAAAAACCGGTGACTGCAAAGCCGCTGCAGCGATCAGCATCGCGAACGGTCGGGGAACTTCAGCTTGCCGGCAAATACGGAATACCGGACGACACACACTAAGTAGGCAAGACTTCAACCCTCACCGCCCCGGCGGCTCCAAAAACTTCAGATTCCTCCTGATCCCCGCATACTTGCTCCGCTTCAACGGCGATTTCGCAAATATCCGGCGGAACTCTTCCTCCGTCATTTCCTCCCACTGCGCCGTCGTGAAATCCAATACCTCGGGAATAGGGGCGAACTCGGTATTAGCGCGGGAGAACCGGTTCCAGGGGCATACGTCCTGGCAAATGTCGCAGCCGAACATCCAGTTCTCGAACCGGCCCTGCATCTCCGAAGGAATGAGCATCTCCTTCAATTCAATGGTATAATACGAAATACACCGGCTCCCGTCCACCACGGACGGCGATACCAGCGCGCCGGTAGGGCAGGCGTCCAGACAGCGCGTGCAGGAGCCGCAATAATCGGCCGCGGGGCCGTCGTACACCAGCGGAATGTCTACGATCAGCGTGGCGATAAAGAAAAAGCTCCCGGCCTGTTTGTGTATAAGGTTGACGTTCTTGCCGATCCAGCCAAGGCCGCTCCGCTGCGCCCAGCTTCGTTCCAGCACGGGCGCGGAATCCACGAACCCCCGGCCCTGGATGTCGCCGATCTCCGCCCGCAGCTCCGCCAGCAAGGTGTTCAGCTTCTCCCTGATCACGTCGTGATAGTCCTTGCCGTAAGCGTATTTGGCTATTTTCGGCGCTTCGGGGCGCTGCGTTTGCGAAGGATAATAATTCAACAGCAGCGTGATGACGGATTGGGCGCCTTCTACGAGCAACCGCGGGTCCACGCGTTTGTCGAAGTAATTCTCCATGTACTGCATATTCCCGTGCATACCCTGCCGCAGCCACTGCTCCAGCCGGTAGGCGTCGTCCGTCAGCTGCTCGGCCTTTGCGATACCGCAATGGTCGAACCCCAGCGAACGGGCTTTCTGCTTGATCAGCAGCGTATTTTTTTCGGATGTCTGCATTCTGCCGCAAGTTACGACTTTCGCCGCGCCCGCCGGCCGTATGCGCGTTGAAAAAATATGCTATATTTATGGCTGTATACACCCTTTACCTAATCCGTTCAGTAATGCCAAAATCCTTTTTTCTGCTGCTGGGATTGATGTTCCCCGTTTGTTTAACTATCGCGCAGGACAAAGCGCCTGCTTCCTTTGGAAAGGTCAAACCGGAAGATTTCCGGAAAGCGCCCTACAAGATCGACTCTTCCGCCAGCGCGGTGGTGATCGCAGATGTGGGTTCCTCGGAGTTTGAATCGGGGAGCGACGATTTTATGCAGGTATTCAAAATATACCGGCGCATTCACATTCTCAACAAAAGCGGGTACGACGAAGCGAACGTGTCCATCTACCTCCATATCAACGGCACCGACGAGGAAAAGCTGCTGAACCTGAAAGCCGTGACCTACAACCTGGAAAACGGCAAAGTGGAGGAGACCAAACTGAGCAGCAAATCGGTGTTCACCGAAAAAGTGGACAAAAACACGACCATCAAAAAATTCACGCTGCCCGCGGTAAAAGAAGGCTCCATCATCGAATATGCCTACACGATCAACTCCGAGTTCCCGCGGTACCTGCGCCCCTGGGCTTTTCAGTCCACCACGGCGCCCGTGCTCTGGAGCGAATACGAAGTGATGGTGCCGGAATATTACGAATACATTTTTCTCAGCCAGGGGTATCATCCCTTTTTTATCAAAGACAGCAAGGATGACCGCAAGACCTTCGGCTTCTCCGTGCCTGACGACGGTTATGGCGGATACGGCGGCGTGCGTTCCCGGCATATTTCCGTTTCGCC
>JBQCFV010000288.1:0-2194 GCA_051958695.1 Chitinophaga sp.
TGTTATCGTAACGGGAATACCCGTAAGATTCATTCGTGGTCGGTATCGCTTCCCAGTCGCCCGTTACCGGGTAAAACTCCGCCGGTCTGTCCGCCGTGTTTTTGTAATCGCCGAAGGAAACGGCTGAACTCCGCGCCAGTCTTCCATTCACCACCACGTTGGGATCGGTTTCGCGGATGGCCTGCAGGATGCGGATGTTCTCCGACAAAGGCAGCTTGTGCGGCGTATCGAACCAGATAATATCGGGGTGATACTTCAGCAGCAGCTCTTTGATCTGCGGGATCGATTTTTCATTCACGTACCGCACCGCTTTCGGCACCAGCTCGGGATGATGATCGTACCAGTTGGTGCCGCCGTACAGGTTCTTATCGCCGCCGGGATTGTCGTAATCCCAATCATTGCCCGGCGCGTCGGGGTGTTCCCAGTCGAAAGCGTGGGAATAATAGAACCCGAAACGGATACCATATTTTTTGCAGGCTGCTGACAGCTCCTGCATCGGGTCCCTTTTGAACGCCGATTGCCCGATCGTATAATCGCCGATGGCAGAGGGATACATCGCCACGCCATCGTGGTGTTTGGCGGTGATGACGAGGTACTTCATGCCCGCGTCCTTTATCAGCCTCACCCATTCTTCCGCGTTAAAATCAACCGGGTTGAATGTTTCAATAAGCTTCTCCGCGTATTCTTCCCTCGGTATCTTTTCTTTCCGCATCAGGTGCTCCGCATAGCCGCCCACTTTTTTCCCTTTCCATTCGCCGCCTGGGACGGAATACACGCCCCAATGTATAAAACAGCCGAATTTCGCCTCCCGCCACCATGCGATGCGCGCGTCGTGGTTTTTCATGGAAGCCGTCCACCAGCCGTTTACGGCCTGCGCAATGGCAATGCTGTCGCGGCTTGCGGCCTGCTGCATGAGAATGCCTTCGTCGTCGCCTTTGAACTGCGCGAAGCCCGTTGCCGATGCGCCAAGCAGGGCGGCCGTTATGACTGTAAGCGTTCTCATAATGCGGTGATGGTCGTAATACCTGCGTTTATCGTTATTGACTGGTCTGTCACCGGTTTCAGGTTCAGCGCGGGCAATTTGCTTTTGTCGCTGATCACTTTATTCCCGGCGAAACCGTAGTCTTTGATCTCTTTTTTATCCATTGCACCGCCGGCTGCAGGTTGTATGCTTACCGGCTGCGCGGTGCGTACCGTTTGCCTGCCCTGGTTTACGGAGGAACGTATTTCCGCCTGCACGAGCCGGCCGTTCTTCCAGCGGATGTCCACTTCCATACCGCCTTTTACCTTCAATCCTTTTACGCTGCCTTCAGGCCACGCGGAAGGCAATGCGGGCAGCAGGTGTATCACGCCGTCGTGGCTTTGCACGAACATTTCCGTGATGCCGGACACTACGCCGAAGTTGCCGTCTATCTGAAAGGGCGGGTGCGCGTCGAAGAGGTTGGCATAAGAACCTCCGCTGTTGTCGCCCACGCTGATGGAATCGATCGTGGCAAGGAAGAGCTGTTTGTTCAGCATCGTGTAGGCGTGGTCGCCGTCTTCAAGCCGCGCCCACCAGTTGATCTTCCATGCTTTCGACCAGCCCGTGCCGCCGTCTCCGCGCAGCAGCAGGCTTTGTTTGGCGGCCGCGGCCAGCTCCGGCTCGCGCCTCGGCGTGATCGCGTTGCCCGGATACAGGCCGTACAAATGGCTGAGGTGGCGGTGGTGGTCTTTCGGATCGTCCCAGTCCTTGTACCATTCCTGCAGCTGGCCCAAACGGCCGGCGTGGAAAGGATACATATTCTTCAGCAGGTAACGGATCTGTTTTACCATTACCGGGTCCTTCTTTAAGAGCTGCGCGGCCAGGGCCGTACGGTTCAGCAGGTCGTGGATGATGGAAAGGTCCATCGTGGAAGCGATGCTTACCGAACCTTTTCTTTTGCCGCCGACCAGGAAATTGTTCTCCGGTGAAGTGGACGGATTGGTCACCCATTTGCCTTCCGGGCTTTTTATCAGCCAGCCCATCATAAATTCCGCCGCGCCTTTCATGAGCGGGTAAGCGGTATCGGCCAGGAATTTTTCGTTCCCCGTGTACGTATAATGTTCCCAAAGATGGCGGCAGAGCCAGGCTCCGGCCATCGGCCAGATGCCCCAGCGCGGATCGCCTTTCGGGTCTTTCCAGTCAAAGCCGCCGCTGGGGGACGTGATCGCCCAG
>JBQCFV010000289.1:0-2983 GCA_051958695.1 Chitinophaga sp.
TACCAGGAGCAGAAATCGTCCCAGATCAGGCTGTATATGGCTTTCAGGGCTTCGCTGAGACGGAAGTCCTGGAAAAGTTTTTCCACTTCTGCGTGCACTTCGTTCAAACGGTTCTCCATCCATTCCACTGCAAATTCCGGAACGGGCGCGCCGGTATCGGCGGCGGGCTTCCACATCTTCACGAGCTTGAGCGCGTTCCACATCTTGTTGTTGAAATTGCGGCCCTGCTCGCAGCTGGTATCGTCAAACAGCAGGTCGTTGCCGGCGGGGGAGGAGATCATGATGCCAAAGCGCACGGCGTCCGCGCCGAACCGTTCGATCAGCTCGAGCAGGTCGGGCGAGTTGCCAAGCTGCTTGCTCATTTTACGCCCGAGCTTGTCGCGCACCATACCGGTGAAGTATACGTCGCTGAAAGGCTTTTCCTGCTTGTATTCCAGGCCGGCCATGATCATGCGCGCCACCCAGAAAAATATGATGTCCTGCCCGGTTACGAGCACGGAGGTGGGGTAATAATAATTGATGTCAGGATTGTTTGGCTGGCTGATGCCGTTGAACACTTCCATGGGCCAGAGCCAGGAGGAGAACCAGGTATCGAGACAGTCTTCGTCCTGCCGCAGCGATTGCACGGTTTTACCGAATTTTTCGGCGTACAACTTCAACGCTTCGCCGTGCGTTTCGGCTACGACGAACTGGCCGGCATCGTCGTACCAGGCGGGGATCTGCTGGCCCCACCATAGCTGGCGGGAAATGCACCAGTCCTTCACGTTCTCCATCCAGTATTTGTAAGTGGCGAGGAAGCGGTCGCCGGGATGGATACGTACGTCCCCGCTCACTACCGCGTCCAGCGCGGGTTGCGCCATGTCCGCCATTTTCACGAACCATTGGGTGGAGATGCGCGGTTCCACTACCGTGTCCGGGTTGCGCTGGCTGTAACCGAGGCGGGTAGTGTATTCCTGTTCTTTTACAAGCAGGCCCTGCTCCGCGAGGGCGGCCACCACTTTTTTACGCGCGCGGAAGCGGTCTTCGCCCACGAACACTTCGGCGGCGGCGCTGAGCGTGCCGTCGTCGTTGAGCGTGTCCACCACTTCCAGATTATGTTTCAGGCCGAGGTTGTAGTCGTTGATATCGTGCGCGGGCGTTACTTTCAGCGCGCCCGTACCAAATTCCTTGTCAACATATTCGTCGAAGATCACGGGTACTTTGCGGTTCACGAGCGGCACAATGGCGAAGTGGCCTTTCAGGTGCGCGTACCGTTCATCGCCGGGGTTTACGCAGATCGCCGTATCGCCCATAATGGTTTCGGGGCGCTGCGTGGCGATAGTGATGAACTCGCCGGTGGCTTCGCCGGCAGCGTTCACCACGGCGTATTTTACGTGATAGAGCTTGCCATTGATCTCTTTGTATTCTACCTCTTCGTCGCTGAGGGCGGTCTTTGCCTTCGGGTCCCAGTTGATCATGCGGGCGCCGCGGTAGATGAGGCCTTTATTGTACAGGTCTACGAACACGCGGACAACGGCTTTGTAATAGTGGTCGTCCATGGTGAACGACACACGGTCCCAATCCACGGAGCAGCCGAGTTTTTTGATCTGGTGATAGATGATGCCGCCGTATTTTTCTTTCCATTCGTAGGCGTATTTGAGAAATTCCTGGCGGCTGAGCTGGCTTTTTTCAATGCCTTTTTCTTCTTTCAGCATATTCACCACCTTCGATTCGGTCGCGATGGAAGCATGGTCGCTGCCCGGCACCCAGCACGCGTTGAAGCCGCTCATGCGGGCATGGCGCACCAGGATGTCCTGCACGGTCTCGTTCAGCGTATGGCCCATGTGAAGCACGCCGGTCACGTTCGGCGGGGGGATCACGATGGTAAAGGGCGGCCGTTCGTCGGGAACGGAGCGGAAATACTGCTTGTCCATCCAATACTGGTACCATTTGTCTTCTGCCGAGGCAGGGATATAATTCTTCGAAAGTTCCATGCTGGTTAATATATACGATTTCTTTTACAGGAGTGCAAAAATATTGAATCTGCGGCTGATTTGGAAATAACGGGGGAAGGCGGCGCCCATTAAGCGGAACGGGCGATCCGTTAAGGGAAACCCTTCATCCGATCATTGGCCGGAAAGGTCTGCCCCGCCTGCGGCTATCTTCACGGCCGTTATTCATTTCAACACCATTGTCAACGTAAATCTCAAATTCATGAAAAAGTTAGTTTCCGCATTGTTTGTCGTATGCCTTTTTGCCGCCTGCTCCAAGGATGAAGGGCCTGCCGGTCCCCAGGGGCCGCAGGGCGAACAGGGCCAGAAGGGCGATAAAGGCGACAAGGGCGACACCGGCCAGAAAGGCCCGGCTGGCCAGCAGGGCAATGCCAATGTAACGCTGTACACTTTCGGGCCTATCAACATTACGCAGGGTTACCAGCTGAATATCTTCAATATCCCGAAGGAAAAAATGGATTCAAGCTTTGCGCTGGTTTTCTTTAAGCCGCAGGGCGATGGGTCATGGTATCCCGTTCCGGGGCCCGGGCCCAACAACCTGTACCAGGCGTACTACAAGATCGTGCCGGCAGGTTACAATACGGGCGTGTTCGGGTTCCTGATACAGCTTTTCAAACCGGACGGCACGGTCAACAAAACGCAGTACACGTTCAATATGGTGCGGATCTTCCTGGTGCCGGCCACCACTGTTATTCCTTCGGGAAAGCAGGCGGGGCCTGATCTGCGCGACTACGAATCGGTGAAACGGTATTATAATATAACCACGGCTGACTGACGGCGTATTGCCGTTCACTTTATTGTCTGCGACAAGCATCAGGATCAATCCTGAAAGGCTGACTAACAGCGTATTGCCGTAACCGTTAGGCCATCGTGCGGATCACGTCGATGGTCTTGTCCACCATTTCTGGCGTAATGCCCAGGTGCAGCACCATCCTCACCTGCGTAGGGGAAATAGCCATTACGCGAATGCCTTCGCGCTCGAGATAATCGCG
>JBQCFV010000290.1:0-14108 GCA_051958695.1 Chitinophaga sp.
TCTTCCGATCTTCCGCGAGATCAAAAAACAGACAGGCTACACATTCGTTTACACCGCCAAACAGCTGGCCAAAGCCACACCCGTTACGCTGACGGTGAAAAACGGCCACATCCGCGAAGTGCTGGACCTTTGTTTCCGCAACCAGCCGCTGGTGTACACCCTGCTCGACGATATGGTGATCGTCAAGGAAAAAGCCGTGTCCGCCGCCATCGCGATGGCTAAGGAAGCGGAGGCCACACCGCCCATTAAAGTGCGGGGTACGGTGAAAGACCCCACCGGCGCGCCTTTGATCGGTGCGGCGGTAAGGATCAAAGGCACGCAGAAAGGGAGCCTTACCGACGGCAACGGCGCCTTCCAGCTGGAAGCCGAGCCCGGCGCGGTACTCATTATTTCCCTGCTCGGCTTTGAAAGCAAGGAAGTGCCCGTTTCGCAGGAAGAGATCAATGTAGTGCTGGAAACCAAACAGAGCGAGCTGGAACAGGTGGTGGTAGTAGGTTACGGCGTACAGAAAAAAGTAAACCTCACCGGCTCGGTGGCCACGGTTGATTCAAAACAGTTAGAAAACAGGCCCGTGACCAGCGTATCCAACGCCCTGCAAGGCACTATGGCCGGCGTGGCGGTAACCGCGGCCAACAGCGGCCAGCCGGGTAAAGACGGCGGCACCATCCGCGTGCGCGGCATTGGCACCCTCAATAACAGCAACGCCATGGTGATGGTAGACGGTGTTATTTCATCCATGAACAATGTGAACCCGGACGATATTGAAACCATTTCGGTGCTGAAAGTCGCAGCATCCGCAGCCATCTACTGCTCCCGCGCTGCCAACGGCGTGATACACATCACTACCAAAAAAGGGAAAAAAGGCATCCCGCAGATCGTGTTCAACACCTACGTGGGCAAACAGAACGCCACTGCGCTGCCGGACTTTCTTCCATCCTGGCAGGCCGCCACGCTTTACAACCAGGCGTTACAGAACGAAGGCAAGCCCCTGCGTTACACCGATGCGGAGATCGCCAAATTCCGCGACGGCTCCGATCCTTACAACTACCCGAACACGGACTGGCTGGACCTGGCTTACAAAGGCAACGGCATCCAGCAGAACTATTACCTCGGCGTAAGCGGCGGCTCCGATAAAAGCCAGTACTCGTTCTCCCTCGGCATGTACGACCAGAACGGCATCATGAAGGAGACCAATGCCAAACGTTACACCACCCGTTTCAACATCAGCCAGGACCTGACCGACCGGCTGAAAATATACGGCAACCTCGCGTACACCTATTCCATCACCAAAGAGCCGCAGGCCAGCTACCCCGGTGTGCCGGCCTTTACGCAGATCATCCGCCAGTTCAACCGCATTTCGCCTATCATCCCGTACAAGTATGAGAACGGGCACTACGGCAGCATCGGCGACGGCAACCCGGCCGCATGGCTGGAATCGCCCAGCTACGGCCGTGAGAACTATGCCGACCTGCTGGCCAATGTAGGCGCGGACCTGGAGATACTCGAAGGGCTGCATTTCAAACCCTCGGTAGCTTACGTGATGCGCAACGGGCAAACCAAATCGTTCGTGGCTGACATCCAGTATGACAACGCGCAGGGCGCCCCGACCTTTTACCAGGGCCCCAATTCCGTGACCGACGGCAATATCACCAACAACGTGGTAACCTTCCAGCATCTGCTGGACTACACCCGCTCCTTTGGCAAACATAACCTGAAAGCCATGGCGGGTTACTTCCAGGAATACACGAAATACACCTTCAACGAAGGCTACCGCAAAAACCTGCTTAACAACGAGCTGGGCCAGGTGAACCTCGGCTCGCAGGACGGACAGCGCGCCGAAGGCTATGCTTACGAATCCGCGCTGCGCTCTTATTTCGGGCGTATCAACAACGACTTCGACGGCAAATATCTTTTCGAAGCGAACATCCGCCGCGACGGTTCGTCACGCTTTGCGCCGGACAACCGCTGGAGCAATTTCCCCTCCTTCTCCGCAGGCTGGAACATCGACCGGGAAAACTTTTTCACGCCGCTGCGGCAAACGCTCAGCGCGCTGAAGCTCCGCGCTTCCTGGGGCGAGCTGGGCAACCAGATCTTGTCCGACGACGCGGATTATCCTTCCCGTCCGTTCTATCCGTACCTGCCCACGTTCAACGCCGGGCAGAACTATACCTTTGGCGGCAGCAGCGCTATCATCGCGAACGGCATCGCGCCGGTGAACGGGGCCAACCCCATGGTGATGTGGGAAACTACCGCGGAAACCAACGTAGGCATCGACGCGGCCTTCCTCGGCGGCAGGTTCACCCTCACCGCGGACTGGTTCAGGAAAGACACGCGCGGCATCCTCATCGAGCTGCCCATCGGCGCCGTGTACGGGCTGAACGCGCCCACGCAGAACGCAGGCAAGGTGCGGAACAAAGGCTGGGAGTTTACCGCAGGATATAAGGACGGCAAAGGCGATTTTTCCTGGAGCGCCGTCGCCAACGCTTCTTTCATCAATAACAGGATCGTGGACTATGTGTCCGAAGGCCCCGACGGCTATACCATCAAAAAGGCGGGCCTGCCCATCAATGCTTTGTGGGGCTACGTGGCTGAAGGCATTTTCCAGAACACGGAAGAGATCGCCGCTCACGCCAAACAATCCGCCAACACCAAACCCGGCGACCTGAAATACCAGGACATCAACGGCGATAAGGTGATCGACACGAAAGACAAAACCTTCCTCGGCAACTATTACCCGAAGGTCACCTATGGCCTGAACCTCGGCGGTGCATGGAAAAGTCTTGACCTGACCGTCTTCTTCCAGGGAGCAGCAGGCGTAAAAACGTACATCGATGCGGGCAAGGTAGGCCAGATCAGCACCAGCTCCGGCAAACCCACTTCCGCGATGCTCGACACCTGGACGACGTCCAACACCGGCGCTTCGTTGCCCAGGGTGCTTTCCACCCAGCAGCAGAACGATCCGTCCAGCATGCCTTCTTCCTTCTGGGTAAAAGACGCTTCGTACCTCCGTTTGAAAAACCTGCAGCTTGGTTATACGCTTCCGCAAAACCTGCTGGACAGGATCGGGATCAAAAAAGCGCGCGTGTATTACAGCGGGCAGAACATTCTCACCTTTAGCGGTCTTTACAACTGGATAGACCCTGAAGCGCCCTCCACCAGCAGCATCTATTATTACCCGCAGGTGAAAGTGAATACCGTAGGCCTGAACGTAACCTTTTAAGAAAACATACACTGATGACAAGGAAAATATTCTATCTCATAGCCATATCAGGCGCATTGCTCACCGCCTGCAACAAAGATTTCCTGGACCGTACGCCGGAAGACGCTTACAGCAACGAGTCCCTCTGGACCTCCGAAGCGGACGCGCGCGCCGCGCTCAACGGCTGCTACCGCGACTGGGAAGACAGCTACAACGTTATTTACATGGACTGCGCGTCGGACAATGCTTACAGCCAGTTCCTCTGGGAAGGCTACATGAACATCGGTAACGGCTCGCTCACGCCTTCCGACGGCAACGTGACCAACCGCTGGAATTTCAAGACCATCCAGAAATGCAACTGGTTCCTCGAGAACGTGGATAAAACGCCGATGGACGAAACGCTCAAAACCCGCTTCAAAGCGGAAGCGCGCTTCCTCCGCGCCTACCAGTATTATACGCTCACCCAGCTATACGGCGACGTGCCACTGGTGACCAAAACGCTCACCACTACCGAGGCCAACGCCGTAACGCGTACGCCCATTGCCGACGTGCAGCAATACATTCTCGACGAGCTGGCCGCCATCGCGCCGCAACTGGAACCTTCCTATTCCGGCGAAGACGTGGGCCGCATCACCCGTGGCGCCGCGTATGCGCTGCGGGCCAGGCTGGAGCTGTACATGGGCGATTATCCCGGCTGCATCACCGACTGCGAAAAAGTGATGGGCCTCGGCTACGACCTCTTCCGCAATACCGCCAACCCCGCCGCCAGCTACCAGGACCTTTTCCGTATCCAGAACGAAAACAACATCGAAGTGATCCTTGACATGCAGTACAAGGAGAACGATTATCCGAACGGCAACATCGGCATAATGCCCACCTCGTCTTCCGGCGGCTGGAGCAGCATCGACCCCACCCAGGCTTTGGTGGACGCCTATGAAATGAAGAACGGGAAACCGATCACGGACCCGGCCTCCGGTTATGACGAGAACGATCCGTACGCCAACCGCGACCCGCGCCTTTCAGCCAGCATTGTTTACCCGGGGCAGCTGTACGACGGCAAATATTACAACCCGATCGATCCCGCTTCGGGAGATTTTATGCTGGGAGACAACAACTCCAAGACCGGCTATCTCCCGAAAAAATTCATCTCCCACCTGTCCGACTACAACGATATGTGGAACACCGGCCTGAACATGATCCTCATCCGTTACGCGGACGTGCTGCTCATGTACGCCGAAGCAAAAGTGAAAACCGGCGTAGCGGACAACAGCGTATACGACGCCCTCGACAAGATCAGGGACCGCGCCGGCATGCCGCCGGTAGACCGTACGGTGTACAGCTCACCCGCTACGCTCGAAACGCTGATACGCCGGGAAAGAAGAGTGGAGCTGGCGCTGGAAGGCTTGCGCTGGTACGACATCAAACGCTGGAAGATCGGCGAGGAAGTGAGAAAAGGCAACGTGTACGGCGCAAGACAGGGGAAAGTAGACCCGGCTACCGGGAAGGTGACCTTCACCGCGGACCATCAGCTGGTGGAAAGCAGGCTTTTCGACCCGGCGATGCACTATCTCTGGCCTGTTCCTCAGAAGGAGAGAGATATTAATAAGAAGTTGTCGCAGAATCCGGAGTATTAGATTGGGTGTGGAACGGTGTTGATACTGGTGAGATGTGGAGGTGTTAACACCTTCGAAGTTTGTTACAAAGACCAGGTACTGCGAGTGTGAAAGGTGTTAACACCTTGGGTTGTTGCAACAAGTATTGCTGGATTATGTACTATGACGTAGGGAAGGTGTTAACACCTTCGAAGTTTTGTCACAAAGACCAGGTACTGCAAGTGTGAAAGGTGTTAACACCTTTAAAAATTATCGGAGAGCAGACGTACGAGGAAGCATGGCAGGTGTTAACACCTCGCAGAACATATATTACTGAATGATGTACTAAGAGGATTAGAAGGTGTTAACACCTTCTAAGTTTGTCACAAAAGACCAGGTACTGCAAGTGTGAAAGGTGTTAACACCTTTAAAAATTAGGAGAGCTGACGTACGAGGAAGCATGGCAGGTATTAACACCTCGAAGAACACATATTATTGAATGATGTACTAAAAGAGGTAGAAGGTGTTAACACCTTCGAAACTCTCGAAAGATCCACATTATTAATCACGTACTACAGGTAGAAGGGCTGGCCGTAATGGCTGGCCCTTTTTTGTTTTGACGCGGTTCATGTAAAATGAAATACCGCTGATTCGGAAATTGAGTATATTTCGAAACGTTCGCTGAAATATGCGGACGGCATTATCGAAAATAATCCATGTTATGAACAAAGCAGCCATTCTGCCCGCCGTTATGCTCGGCGCCGCGGCCTTTATCTTCTTTACACCCAAACCTGCCGAATGGGAAAGCAGGTTTGTCAAAATCAACAAAGGAAGGCTCGAATACGTTCCCGATGAAAAAGGCGACATCATCCCCGACTTCAGCAGGGTGGGGTACCACTACGGCGATAAACCGCTGCCGGTGCTGCCTATGGTGAAAACAGTCAGTCCCAGCGGTACGGACAACGATGAAACCTTCATCCAGCAGGCTATCGACGAAATAGCGCAACGGCAGCCCGATAAGAACGGTTTCCGTGGAGCGATATTGCTGCGTAAAGGCACTTACAATATTCCCGATCATCTCCGCATTACTACCGGCGGCATCGTGCTGCGCGGCGAAGACGGCGCCAAACTCATCGCCACCGCACGAAAAAAAGTATCGCTCATCCGCATTGCCGGTACAGGTGAAATAAAAGAAGTGCCGGGCACCCGCAGCGCCATTACTGCCGCGTACGTGCCGGTCGGTGCAATGGCGGTGGAAGTGGAGAATGCCGGCAATTTCAAAGCCGGCGACAATGTAATTCTTTTCAGACCCGGCACCGCACAATGGATCAGCGATATCAAAATGGACCAGATAGAAGCGAGAAGCGGCACCAAACAATGGACGCCGGCTGAATACGATCTCCGGTATGAAAGAACGGTCACCAAAGTGGAAGGCAGCAAAGTATACCTGGACAATCCCGTAGTGATGGCGATGGAAACAAAATACGGCGGCGGCGCTTTGTATAAGTACACCTTCGAAGGCCGCATTGCGGAATCGGGTATAGAAAATCTTACCTGCGAATCGGTATACGCATCGGATACGGACGAAGACCACGGATGGGACGCCATCGCGATAGACAAAGCGGAACACTGCTGGGTGAAAAACGTAACGGCGCGTTATTTCGGTTACAGCTGCGTGAACCTTCTCCGCCATGCGCGGAACATCACTGTTACCGGCAGCAATTGTTTCGAACATAAATCCATCATCACCGGCAGCCGCCGTTATTCGTTCAACAACAACGGGCAGCTGAACCTTTTCACGGACTGCCACGCCGCGGACGGCCGCCACGATTACGTGACCGGTTCCATCACCTGCGGCCCGAACGTATTCGTGAACTGCACCGCCAAACGCACCCACGCGGACATCGGCCCACATCACCGCTGGGCCAGCGGCACCCTTTACGACAACATCGTGACGGACGGCGAGATCAACGTACAGGACCGCGGTAACTGGGGCAGCGGCCATGGCTGGGCGGGCGTTACCCAGGTGATCTGGAACTGCACCGTAAAATCCGCCGCCATTCAAAACCCCTGGACGTCCGGGAACAATTACGCGATCGGGCTGAAGGGAGAGAAAGTGCAGGGCCGTTTGAAAGGCAGACCCGATGGGATATGGGAAGGGCAGAACCAGGACGGGCTGATGCCAAAGTCACTGTATTATGCGCAGTTGAAGCAACGGCATGCGGGAGGACGTAAGTGAATTTCCTCGCCGGTGAGCGGAAGGTGTTAACACCTTTTCACATTCTTTTATTCGCCTTTGGGAGGTGTTAACACCTTTCCCGTATTGTTTCCTCCGTTTGGATCACTCAATCCAAAGGTGTTAACACCTTCTCCCCGTATTGTTTCCTCCGTTTGGATCACTCAATCCAAAGGTGTTAACACCTTTCCCAATATTGTTTCATCCGTTTGACACACTCAATCCAAAGGTGTTAACACCTTTCCCGCATTATTTCCCCCGTTTGGATCACTCAATCCAAAGGTGTTAACACCCCGCAGCCGATGTGAAAAACCGCCCTCATTACCCCGGATTACCAACGGTAGAAATGCTTATATTTAAGTCTATGTGCATCTATCGTGGATCAATTCTATACGTTTTTATAACGCTGGCTTTACTGGCGGGCATTGCCACTATTTCCAATGCCCAGTCCTACACCGCCAACACCCAATCCTTCCACGAAAAACCCCGTCACTACATCTGCTTCCAAACCACCGGTCCCATCACCATCGACGGTAAGCCGGGCGAGACCGCCTGGCACAACGCACCCTGGACGGAAGATTTCATTGATATCGAAGGAAACGCGAAACCCGCCCCCCTGCACCGCACGCGCGTAAAAATGCTTTGGGACGAGCAGCACCTTTACATCTTCGCTGAGCTGGAAGAACCGGACGTTTGGGGAAGCCTCCTCCGGCCGGACACGATCATTTTCCACGACAACGATTTCGAAATGTTCATCGATCCCGACGGCGACACGCATCAGTATTTTGAGATCGAGATCAATGCGCTCAACACCGTGATGGACCTCTTCATGCCGCGCCCTTACCGCAACGGCGGCGCCGCCATGCTCAACTGGGACGCGAAAGGCCTTCGCAGGGCGGTGCACGTCAACGGTACGCTCAATAAACCCGGCGACAAAGACCGCGCCTGGACGGTGGAAATGGCCCTGCCCTTCAGCGCGCTGAGCTTTTACCGCCGCCATTCCGCACCGGCGGAGGGCAGCCAGTGGCGCATCAATTTTTCCCGCGTGCAATGGCGATCCGAAGTGAAGAACGGCCGCTACGTCAAAATACCGCGCACGCCGGAATACAACTGGGTATGGTCGCCGCAGGGCATCATCAACATGCATGCGCCGGAGCGCTGGGGTTACCTGCAGTTCAGCAAAACGGCCGCGGGGCCCGCATCTTTCAACGAACCGCCCGCCACCGCCGCGCGCGATCTCTTATGGGAGATCTATTACCGCCAGCACCGTTACCGCCGCGAACATAAACGTTACGCGGAAGACGCTGCAGCCCTGGGTTTCACCACCCTGCCGCTCGCCCCCGTGATAGAAGCCACCAGCCGCCAGTTCACCGCATCGGTGAAAGACGCAGGCTACGAAACGGTCATCGACCACGAAGGAAAAATCATTTCACGTCATGAATAAAAGAAACTTCATCAAATCCCTCGGGCTGGGAAGTCTTGCCATGATAGACCCCGGCATCGCCACTAAAGCCGCCGGCGTGCTCAAACCCGCCGCCAAAGTGCAGCATCGCGTATGGGTCAATCCCAATCACAACGATACGGCCGCAGAACTGAAACAGCGATACGAATCCTACCGGCAGGCGGGCATCGGCGTGATCTATTTTGAAGAGGACAGCGAACTGCACTACAAAGCCGCCAAAGACGCCGGGATGCAAGCCCACCGCTGGTTCTGGACGATGAACCGCCCGGATAAAAAACTGCTGGCGGAGCATCCGGAGTTTTATTCGACGAACAGGAAAGGAGAGAGCTGCGCGGACAAACCGCCGTACGTGAACTATTACCGCTTTGTTTGCCCGAACAAACCCGGCCTGGTGGATTACCTCAAAGAACAGGCGGAACAGATACTCTCGAAAAGTTACGTGGACGGGCTTCACCTCGATTATATCCGTTTTGTGGACGTGATCCTGCCGGTGAACCTCTGGCAGAAATACGATATCGATCAAAGCCGCGAGCGGCCCGAATATGATTTTTGTTATTGCGAAACCTGCCGGGAACAATACCGGCAGCACTACGGCACCGATCCGCTTACGATGGAGCATCCCGATCAAAGCCCGTCCTGGCGCAGGTTCCGTTACAACAGTATTACAAATGTGGTGAGTAATATGGCAGATGTGGCGCATAGTCATAAAAAGCCCATCACCGCCGCGGTGTTCCCCACGCCGGAGATCGCGAAAAGGATCGTGCGGCAGGACTGGGTGAACTGGCCGCTGGACGCCGTTTGTCCCATGATCTATCACGGGTTTTACAGCGAAGGCGTAAAATGGATCGGCGACGCGGTGGCGGAAGGCGTGAGCGCGCTGCACGGAAAATTCCCCCTTTATGCGGGCCTCTTCCTGCCCGATTTTAAAGACAATGACGCCGATATCCGCGAAGGCATAAGGCTGGCGCTGGAAAACGGCGCGGCAGGCGTGTCCATCTTTGGTTCGGTGTCACCATCGCTTTTGCAAATATTACGCGAGACGGTTGCTTAGCTGCTGACACAAGGCTGTCAGCATGCCGTTTTACTTTTGCCGGAAACACGCGCAATATGGAAACGTTCAAAGGTAAACCCGCCTTTTACGCCGCCACCGGCAAGGAATGGCGGAACTGGCTCAGCAAAAACGGTGAAAAGGAAACCACCGTCCATCTCATCTTTTACCGCAAGCATAGCGAAAAGAAAAGCGTGCCCTACGTGGAAGCGGTGGAGCAGGCACTATGTTTCGGCTGGATAGACGGACGGGCCAACAGCCGCGACGAAGATTCATGGTATATCATGTTCACGCCGCGCAAACCCCAAAGTAACTGGAGCAAACCCAACCGCGAGCGCGTGGAGCGGATGGTCAAAAAAGGGCTGATGACAAAAAGGGGGCAGGAAATGATCGACCTCGCCAAACGCACCGGCACCTGGGACGGCGCCAGCGACGCGCAAAACACGGTGATGCCGGAAGATCTCACAAAGGCGCTGGCCAAACGCAAGACCGCGGCAAAATATTTCGAAGCATTCCCGCCGTCTGCCAAACGGATCATTTTTGAATGGATCGTGGTGGCGAAACGCCCTGAAACGCGCCGGAAGCGGATCGCGGAGACGGTGGAGAAAGCGGCGCGGAATGTTCGCGCGAAATAAAAAGCCGGAAAATAACCCGTCATTCCGAACGAAAACTTTTCACGGGAAGCGCTGCCGTTATACGAAAAGTACTCATCATTCCGAACGCAAGCTCTTTACCGGGTTCATCATAGCGGCCCTGATGGTTTGCAGGCTTACCGTCAGCAAAGTGATGCCCAGCGCGCCCAAACAGGTGACCGTAATGATCCAGCCGGAGATCTCCGCATGGTATTCGTACCGCAGCAGCCAGCTGCGCATAAAAAGATATCCCACGGGTACGGCTATCGCCAGCGCAATCAATACCAGCAGCACAAAATCTTTCGACATCAGCCGCCACAAAGCGAACACCGATGCGCCGAGCACTTTGCGCACGCCGATCTCTTTTACCCTTTGCTCCGCCATGAACGAGGCCATGCCGAACAGCCCGAGACAGCTGATAAAGATCGCCAGCACGGCAAAAAAGCCCGCCAGCTTGCCGATACGCTGCTCGTTGCTGAACTTGCCGGCATACAGGTCGTCTACGAACTGGTAATAAAAGGGCGCGCCCGGATTGTATTTTCTGAATATTTCCCCGATTTGCACAATAGCTTCGGTAGCCGGTTTGGCGGGATTGAGCCGCGCGCTTACGATATACGCATTGTCGGGCCCGAAAGTAAAAATGGTCCTGAACACGGGGGAATAAGGCGATTGCATGACCATATCCTTCACAACGCCGATCACGGTATAATCGCGGCCGTCTTTCCGGACGGTCTCGCCGACAGGATCTTTCAATCCCATGAATTTTACGGCGGATTCGTTGAGGATCATCGCGGAGGAATCGGTGGCGAAGTCGCGGGAAAAATCACGGCCGGCAACGAGCTGCCATTTCACCGCTTTCCCGAAATCATAGCTCACATCCACCTGGGCAAAATTGCCCTGCGCGCCCGGCTGCATGTTTTTCCAGGTAAAGCCGTTGTTCACCGCATTGATGCCCGTAATGCCGCTGCTGGACGTCCCGGCGGAAGTAATGGCGCCGGCATTGATCAGCTCGTTGCGGAGCACGTCGAATTTTTTGGCCATCGAGGGGGTGGTAAGCGGTATCTGCAAAAGCCCTTCACGCTGGTAAGCGGTCGGCCTGTTCTGCGCATGACGGATCTGCCGGAATACGACGATGGTGCCGATGATGAGTATCACCGAAACGCTGAATTGAAGCACCACCAATACTTTCCGGGGCATCGCGGAAAAACGGCCCGCACGGAAGGTGCCCTTCAATACTTTCACCGGCGGGAAAGAAGAAAGATACAGCGCGGGATAGCTGCCGGCCAGCAGCCCCGTAATGCAGGTGAAACCGAGGCCGAGTATCCAGAACACGGGGCTCAGCAAAGGCAGGCTTACTTTTTTGTCCGCCACGTTGTTGAAAATGTGCAGGCTGCCTTGTACTAACAGTAACGCCAGTACGAAACCGATCAGCGCGAGCAGCAACGATTCGCTGAAGAACTGCG
Source organism: Chitinophaga sp. (assembly GCA_051958695.1). Taxonomy (GTDB): domain Bacteria; phylum Bacteroidota; class Bacteroidia; order Chitinophagales; family Chitinophagaceae; genus Chitinophaga. Next base: position 11,633 of record JBQCFV010000290.1, read on the forward strand.
CCAGCAACTGCCCGCGCAGGGAGCCGACAGCCTTGCGGATGCCTACTTCCTTCGCGCGTTTTTCCGAACGCGCGGTGCTGAGGTTCATAAAATTGATGCAGGCCAACAGCAGCACGAACACGCCGATAATGCCGAACAGCCATACAAATTGGATCCTCCCGCCGATATTTTTCCCGTCCTTCCAGTCTGCATACAAATGCCATTTGCTCATCGGGTGAAGGAATACCACCGGCTTGAAAACCTTTTCTTCTTCCCGCACGTTCCGCAGCCGCAGGTCTTTTATTTTGGCGGACACGGTTTCCAGGTCGGCATTGTCCGCCAGCTGCGCGTAGGTTTGCGTGAAGTTGGAGCGCCAGGGATTTTCCATCTCTTTGATCCAGGGGGAAGCATTGAGGTACAGCTGCCAGGGCGCCATAAATTCGAGCGCGCGGAAAGCGGAATTGTAAGGAAGGTCTTCATACACGCCGGTGACGGTTACGTCGGAGCGGCCGTCCAGCTTCACGATCTTTCCCATCGGATCGGCATCGCCAAACAGGGCGCGGGCGGCGCTTTCGGAGAGGAGGATGGAATTGGCGTTCTTCAGCCCGCTGCGGCTGCCTTTGAGCATTTTGAGGGAAAGCATTTCGGGGAAGTCCGGTTCAAAATGGTTCCCCGTTTTGAGGAGAGATGTCCCGTTATACGCCAGCACATGCTCGTACGGCCAGTCTGCCATTACGATGTATTTAAAATCGTTCCTGTATTCTTCCCGCAGCTTGTCGCCCATAAGGTAAGGCACGGCGGTTTGCGAACCGACCTCGTTATTGAAGGTCTGGTGCTGCATCACTTGCACGATGCGATCGTAGTTTTCATGATTTTTACTAAAGGTCACTTCGTCCCATATCCAAAGCCCGATCAGCAACGCCACGGCCATCCCGATGGAAAGCCCGGCGATATTGATCAGCGAGAACGTTTTGTTTTTCAGGAGATTCCTCCATGCGATCCTGAGGTAACTTTTGATCATACTCCCGGGGCCGCGAGAACAATGCCAGAGTGATACGGTTGTTTGAATTAGGGATTTACACATTGTTTAAATAAATAAACTGTCCGGTTTTGGTACAATAGTTGTCCGCTTCCTTACATCGCCCCCGGAACTGTAACCGCCGAAAGGAAATAATTTCATCACACGCCCGTAACGATCAGGAAACATACTTTCAGGAACTTTCGCCCATGAACTGGAAAGAATGGATGCAGCAGCTGGATGAATGGCTGTTTATCGGCATTCATCATGGCGGCGCTCATGAAACGCTCGACATGCTGATGATGGTGATGCGCAATGCGCTCACCTGGGCGCCTTTGTATCTTTTTGTGCTCGTGTACATTCTCTGGTACCGGAAAAACAAAGCGCTGCCGTTCATTGTCTGCACGCTGATCGCCTTTGCCCTTGCGGACTATGGGAGCGCCAGCATCCTGAAACCTTTGTTCCAGCGGCTGCGGCCCTGCTTTAACGCAGACCTTCAGCAACACCTCCGCCACCTGATCGACTGCGGCGGGCGGTACGGATTTCCTTCCTCCCATGCTTCCAATCATTTTGCGCTCGCCACCTGCTGGTTCCTCAGCCTGCGCTCCATCGGCATCCGCAGGTGGTGGTGGGTGTGGATATGGGCGCTGCTGATCGGTTACGCGCAGGTATACGTAGGCAAACATTACCCGCTCGACATCTTGGGCGGCGCCATTTACGGTTGCCTGGTGGGCTGGCTGGCGGCAAGACTTTTTATCTGGTGGGACCACTCCGGTTTCCGCCTTATCCGTCCGCACCGTCCGGCGGATGCCTTAACTTAGAGATATGACGACAACCTTTCCGGCGGCAACCAGGTGGTTTTGGTGGTGCGCGGGCATCATCATTCTTTCCCTGGTGCCCGGTCTTTTTACGACGCTCATGGAGCCGGACGCCGCGTTGTATGCCGGCATCGCGAAGCAGATCGTGTGGCGCAACGATTGGGTGAACCTGTTTGCGGACGGGAAAGACTGGCTGGACAAGCCGCATCTTCCTTTCTGGATCAGCGCGCTCAGTTTCAGGACATTCGGCGTAAGCACGTTCGCTTACAAGCTGCCGGAGTTCCTTTGCTGGCTGCTCGGCGCGCGGTTCACGTATCTTTTCGCGCGTCATTTTTATGGGGAAGGAACGGCGCAAGTCGCTGCGCTGGTGTATCTCACGGCATTGCACGCCATCATCAGCAGCAACGATGTACGCGCCGAGCCCTACCTCACCTGTTTCCTGGTAGCGTCAAGCTGGTATCTTGTAAAAGCGATGGGCAATGCCTGGAACATTGTGCCGGCGGCCTTTTTCACGGGTCTGGCGATGATGACGAAAGGGCCCTTCGTGCTGATCCCCATCGGCAGCGGCATGCTGCTGCACTGGGGCATGCAAAAGGACTGGCGGCAGCTGTTACAATGGCGCTGGTATGCATACCTGCTGCTTTGCGCGGTATTCGTATTG
>JBQCFV010000291.1:0-2816 GCA_051958695.1 Chitinophaga sp.
TCCGCGAGCTGAAGCGGCGCGGGTATATCTGCGGGCTGATCACGGACGGTTTCGAATGTGTGGCGAACCATATGAAAAACAAGCTGGGGGCTGATTTCGCGTTCTCCAACCGGCTTCATCTCGTGCATAGCGTAGCTACGGGTGAAGTGAGCATCCCCGATTATTTCCTGAAAGGAAGCGGTGCGGCGGCGGTGTATGATAAAAGCAATATTCTGAAATACATTGCCGAGAAATATCACATTCAGCCTCAGAACATCATTTACGTAGGCAACGGGGAGAGCGACAGCGCGATGCTGCGGGATGCGGGCGTGGGTGTGGCATACCATCCCCAATATGTAGAAACGGCCACTGTAGCGGATAAGGTCATTGAGGACGTATGTATGGCCCCTTTGCTGGACATTGCGGTGGCGAGCCCTGAAAAGAACGTGATCCGCTGGCCGACGAAGAAGCAGGTTCGGAATATCGGGCTGGGAAGCCTGGCGGCTTTGGCGACGGCGGGACTGATCTACCTGGCTGCAAGGCAGGTCAGGAAAGCGTTCAAGCCTGATGAAGATGAGGCGAAGTTATTGGAGCCTGCTTAATTGCAAATTTCTATTCCCATCATTTTTTCGGAGATATTATCGGCCGGGCTTGAGAAAGTTCCGGCCGTTTTTTTGTCGTCCCGTTCCCTTTCCAGCTATTTTCGTTACAACGATTGCAGGACGATCGTTTTTGTCAGGGCGCCGGATTCTTCCGGCTCTATAAGGTTCATTTTGGTGATTTAACAAACGATCTGTAAAGGAGCGGGAGTGCCGGTGGCGGGTGTTTTGGGGCGAGAGGTCCAGAAGATTGGAAAGAAAACGCTCTTAAGGGACCGGCAATTTTGCGGGCAAACGGTTTGCCTGCCTGGAAACGGTCAGCCGGGGGTTAGCAATTACGGCTGTCTTTATCAATACTGATCGTTTGGCGGGGAAAAGTTTGCATATGCGGAACGGCGGGAGTTGACGGTTGGAAGGTTTTATGGTAACGGAGTGGTTGCGGGCCGGGAAGTTTATCAGCGCGAAAGGTTGGCGCCGCTGAAGATGGAAAGGCTTTATAACGACAGACGGCTACTAAAACAAGGTTTTGCCGGCGCGGAATGATCGTGGCTAAAGTCGGAAGATTTTACAACGATAAGCAAACGATAAGCATTGGTAGAACAAACATCGGACAACGACCCGTCAAAGCAGCCCAGGCTTTTGCAACACCTTCCCAGGGCCCGCCACCGGCGCCCCGCTTTCTTTGCAGCAGATTATTTCGGCAAGGTTCTTACCAGTGCCGGGTTTTTAACATGGATGTATGAAAAAAGGGCCGTCCTTCCGGACAGCCCTGCTTTTGTATCTTTCGTGTATGAGTTGCGTTGTATTGTTTGCTACGCTACCAGTTGTTTACTGCCGGCAAACGGCAGGAAGCACAACGGAAACTGTAGGGAAGCATAACCGCAAACCATCAGCCTTAGGCAACGCATTCGCGCTACTTGCTTTTCGCCAGTTTCGCTTCGATACTGAGTGTTGCATGCGGCACCGCTTTCAGGCGCGCTTTTTCGATCAGTTTGCCGGTTACGCGGCAGATGCCATATGTTTTATTCTCGATACGCACCAGCGCTTTCTCGAGGTGGTCGATGAACTGGATCTGGCGGCTGGCCATCTGGTTCAGCTGCTCGCGTTCCTGCGAACCGCCGCCGTCTTCCATGCTCATGTATTTGTTTTCTGTATCGTCAGTGCCCGCTTCATCCTTGCGGGTGATAAGGCCCTGCAGGTATACCAGCTCTTTTTTCGCGGCCTCCAGCTTCTTCAGGATGATCTCTTTGAACTCCTGCAGCTCGGGGTCGCTATAGCGATATATCGGGCCGGAAGGTGCTTCCGGCTGGTCCAGTACGGATTTGGTAAATTCCGGAGAATAGGTCGTCACGGTTTTTACTACCGTGCGGCCGCTGGCAGGTTTTGAAGGAGTCCTGGAAGACGGCTTCTCAGTAGTCCTCCTGGCAGGTTCTTCTACCCTGGTCTGTTTCACTGGTTCCTTGTCTGATTTATCATGTTTACTCTTTGATGCCATTATATCTACTTTTTCTACGGGTTTAGAAATAAACGGTTCGGGCGCCTGTTTTTTTTACCGGTGTTTTGCGCGCAGCTGCGGGAGCAGGTTTCGCTTTCGGCGCCGGAGCAGCCTTGGCAGCGGCCTTCTTGACAGGAGCTTTGACAACAACGGCCGGTTTTTTAGCGGCAGGCGCTTTGGCCGCCGGCGTTTTGGCCGGGGCTGATTTTACCGCTTTTGCTTTGACGGGCTTTTTGGCTACTTCCGCTTTCTTTTTGGCGGGAACTGCCTTAGAAGGGGTCGCTTTTGCCGCTGCTTTTTTCACCGCAGCCTTTTTCGGCGCGGGCTTCGCTGCTTTCGGCGCAGCCTTTTTCACTGCAGCCTTTTTTGGAGCCGCGGCCTTTTTGGCAGGCGCCGGCTTAGACGCCGCTTTTTTAGGCGCGGAAGCCTTTTTAGCTACAGCTTTCTTGGCAGGAACCGCCTTCTTGGTAGTTTTACTAGCAACCTTCTTCTTTGTTGCCATGGGATTAGCTTTTTTTGTTAACTAATACGTTGAATTTAAGATCGTTAACTTCTACTTCTATGCCCTCCTGTAATTGCGGCACTATCTCCAAACTATCTGCCAAAATTTCCGTGCAAATATAGTCATTAAAGTTAATTATCGCCGATTTCAGGGACGCTACGTCAGCCACTTTAACAGCAATACGGTCAGTCAACTCAAAATCACTATCCTTCCGTATCTTCTGGATCCGGTTAACCAGCTC
>JBQCFV010000292.1:0-2058 GCA_051958695.1 Chitinophaga sp.
TATTCCTTCATTTTGTCCAGCGCGTTGAACAACTGGATGAAAAGCACGTCCTCTTTGGTATTGTCCCGGTTAAATGCGAGCTGGAAATTCCTTTTTTCGGCTTTTGTTAGCGTTTTTATTAATATGAATAAAGCATCGTTCTGCGTGTTGGACATCGTTGCTACGGAATTGTAAATTATTGGTTCTTAATAGGTTAAATGACTTATAGAGTCTTTGCGAATCGTAATAATGACAAATTTAACGATCTGCGGTTTAATTGTGTCAATTAGATTTGAAGGTACAAACAGGCAGGAAAGCAAATTTAGGAAGAAATTATGGGGAAAACATTATTTGATAAAATCTGGGACAGTCATATCGTAGCCGCCAAACCGGGTTTCCCGGACGCGGTGTACATCAACACCCATTTTATCCACGAAGTGACCAGCCCGCAGGCTTTTGACGGGTTGCGCAAGCGGAACATCCCGGTGTTCAGACCGGGGAAGACCCGCGCCACGGCGGACCATAACGTACCTACCATCGACCAGCACCTTCCCATCAAAGAGGCGCTGAGCCGCAAGCAGGTGGAAATGCTCACCAAAAACACCGCCGAGTTCGGTGTGGAGCTGTATGGTCTCGGGCATCCTTACCAGGGCATCGTGCACGTAATAGGGCCGGAGCTGGGCATTACCCTGCCGGGCATGACCATCGTGTGCGGCGACAGTCATACTTCCACCCACGGCGCCTTCTGCGCAGTAGCCTTTGGCATCGGCACGTCCGAGGTGGAGCAGGTGCTGGCCACCCAGTGCATCCTGCAGTACAAGCCCAAAAGGATGAAGATCGAAGTGAAGGGGCAGCTGAAAAAAGGAGTGGTGTCCAAAGACATCATTTTATATATCATCTCGCAGATCTCCGCGTCCGGCGCTACCGGCTATTTCGTGGAATATGCGGGAGAGGCTATCCGCAGCCTGAGCATGGAAGCGCGTATGACCATCTGTAACATGAGCATTGAAATGGGCGCCCGGGGCGGGCTGATCGCACCGGACCAGGTGACCTTTGATTATATAAAAGGCCGCGAGTTCGCGCCCAAAGGCGAAGACTGGGAAAAAGCGCTGGCCTACTGGCAAACGCTGTACAGCGACGCGGACGCGCAGTTCGACAAAGTGCTGGAGTTCGACGCGGCGGACATTGAGCCGCAGATCACCTACGGCACCAACCCCGGCATGGGCATGGGCGTTACCCGTCACATTCCCGCGCTGGAAGAGATCGAGGCCACCGAGCGGCCGTCGTTCTCCAAATCCCTCCAGTACATGGACCTTCAGCCGGGCAGCCGCCTGCTGGGCAAAAAGGTGGATTATGTGTTCATCGGCAGCTGCACCAATTCCCGCATCGAAGATCTGAGAATGGTGGCCGAGTTCGTAAAAGGAAAAAAGAAAGCGGACGACGTGACCGTGTGGATCGTGCCGGGCTCAAAACAGGTGGAGGCGCAGGCCATCGCCGAAGGGATCGACAAAGTGTTTGAAGCGGCCGGTTTCCAGCTGCGCCAGCCGGGCTGCTCCGCCTGCCTCGGTATGAACGAGGACAAGATCCCGGCAGGCAAATACTGCATCGCCACCAGCAACCGCAACTTCGAAGGGAGGCAGGGGCCCAACGCCCGCACCTTCCTGGCAAGCCCGCTTACCGCGGCGGCAGCCGCCATCACCGGTAATGTGACCGACGTTAGAGAACTGATATAATGCAAGACACCATGGACAAAAAATTTGCGAACCTGTCGTCTACAGTAGTACCGTTGCCGATAGAAAATATAGATACGGACCAGATCATCCCCGCGCGATTCCTGAAAGCCACCACGCGCGAAGGTTTTGGCGAGAACCTGTTCCGCGACTGGCGTTTCGACGGGCAGAACCAGCCCCGGAAAGATTTTGTGCTGAACAACCCGGTCTACAAAGGAAGCATCCTGGTGGCGGGCAAAAACTTCGGCTGCGGCTCCTCCCGCGAACATGCCGCCTGGTCGCTGGCCGATTATGGTTTTAAAGTAGTAGTGAGCAGCTTTTTTGCGGACATCTTCAAGAACAACGCGCT
>JBQCFV010000293.1:0-2301 GCA_051958695.1 Chitinophaga sp.
CGAGCGGGCGGACGCGCGCCAGTCGATGGACCGTACGTCGTCGCCGAACTGGTAATCGCGCACTTCGCTGAACGACATGCCCCTGCCTTTGAAGGCGCTATGGTATTCGCCTGCGAAGATGTGATTGGTGAGGCCTTTCGTTTTTATTTCGAGCTGGCGGACCTTCTTGAGTATTTCTGAAGTCTCCATGTTGTTGCAGGTTTTAATTCACGGCTCAGGGCACTTCCACGGCGTTCAGTATCTCGCTGAGAATGTTCTCGCTGGTCACGTTCTCCGCTTCGGCCTCGTACGTAAGACCAACGCGGTGACGCATTACGTCGAAGCAAACGCTCCGCACGTCTTCCGGTATCACGTATCCCCTGCGTTTGGTGAAGGCGTATGCCTTGGACGCCAGCGCGAGGTTGATGGAAGCGCGGGGAGAACCGCCGTAAGCGATGAGCGGCTTCAATTTGCCGAGCTTGTAATCGTCGGGATTGCGCGTGGCGAACACCACGTCGATGATGTATTGTTCGATCTTTTCGTCCATGTACACCTGGCGCACGAGCTTGCGGGCTTCGAGGATGTCCTGCGGGTCTACCACGGGATTGATCGCCGCCTGCCCGTCCGGCTGCAGGTTCTGACGGATGATGTGACGTTCTTCTTCTTTTGTCGGGTAACCGATCACGACCTTCAGCATAAAGCGGTCCACCTGCGCTTCGGGCAGGGTGTAAGTGCCTTCCTGCTCGATCGGGTTCTGCGTGGCCAGCACGAGGAACGGTTCTTCCAGCTTGAAGGTGGTGTCGCCGATGGTGACCTGTTTTTCCTGCATGGCTTCCAGCAGGGCGCTCTGCACTTTCGCGGGGGCGCGGTTGATCTCGTCCGCGAGAATGAAGTTGGCGAAGATGGGGCCTTTGCGCACCATGAACTCGTTGCGCTGCTGGTTATAGATCATGGTACCTACAACGTCCGCCGGCAGCAGGTCAGGCGTAAACTGGATGCGTGAAAAACGCGCGTTGATGGCGGAGGACAGCGATTTGATGGACAGCGTTTTGGCGAGGCCCGGCACGCCTTCCAGCAGCACGTGGCCCTGCGCGAGCAAGCCGATCATCAGGCGTTCTACCATGTATTTCTGACCAACGATCACTTTGTTGATCTCCATGTTGAGGAGGTCTACGAATGCGCTGGCCTGGTGGATCTTGTCGTTGAGTTGACGGATGTCGTACGATGTATTTTCCATGTAATTACGATTCAAGGCTGCTAAATTAGCGTTTTACACATTAAAACCCAGTGCCAGAGCGGGAACCGCGCCGTTAAAATGCTGTTAAAAGAGACGTTTGAACAGCTTCCCCGGTAAGCAGATATGGGTTACAAAAAATTCCAATTTAAGAAAGCGGTTTGATATTTACATCAATTTTTTATGTAAACCGTACATTTGTTGTCCGTTTGAGGCTGCAATACGTATGCCATGAACGGCAAAATCACAAAAACCGGCTAATGGACAAGGAAGATTTCGATAAAAGATGGAAACAGGTGGAAGACATGCTCACCGAACGTTTTGGCAAAACGCCGAACATGGAGGCATTGCTGCTGCTGATAGGCATACAGGAGCTGAACAGCCCGAAAAAAAAATTCACGAAGGAACAGAAGCAGGACCTCATGCACATCGCGGTATGCTCGCTGCTGAGCCAGAGCGGGTACTTCGAGCCCGAGGGCCGCGATAAGGACGGGTGGCCGCATTTCAAAGAAGTGCAGCCCGTTCCGAAAATGGGGCTGGAAGAACAGGAGCGGTTCCTGAAAGAACATATTATCGCTTATTTCGAAGAATAGGCCCAAAAGCGCTCCCGCCGCTGAAGAGTGCGACGCAACCCAAGCCCGGGGCCGAACCCGAAGCCGACACCCAACCCAAATACCAACATGCAAAAAACGATCCTGGCGGTACTGCTGACCTTCGCATGCCTCTCGGCCAGCGCGCAGCGCAACCGCAAAGTAAAGGTGATCACGGATTACGGCACGATGACGATCAGGCTGTACGATCAAACGCCGCTGCACCGCGACAACTTTATCAAACTGGTAAAAAAACATTTTTACGACAGCCTGCTGTTTCACCGCGTGATCGCGAATTTTATGATCCAGGGCGGAGATCCCGATTCAAAAAGGGCCGCAGCCGGCGCCCCGCTGGGCAATGGCGGCGTCGGATATACGATACCCGCGGAGTTCCGCCTCGACCTGTACCACAAAAAAGGCGTGCTGGCCGCGGCGAGAGACAACAACCCGGCAAAAGCCAGCGACGGCTGCCAGTTTTATATCGTGCAGGGAAAGCAA
>JBQCFV010000294.1:0-2872 GCA_051958695.1 Chitinophaga sp.
CAGACGCCATCGTACCGTTATGGGCATACATGCTCGTAGCCAGCTACCTCGAGCCCGTCGCGAAATATTACGCTTTTGGCGATGCGGATTTTGTGCATAGGACTTTGTACATAAAAAATATCGCCGCGCTCGATGCGGAGCAGTTCAGGGACCAGCGGATCGTTGTAAAAGGTTGCGGGGACAAAACGGTGAGCGAAACAGCGTATGTGGAAATCACGCGCGTACTTCGGCCGGTGGCGAAAAGCATCATGTACGGGGAACCATGCTCGACCGTACCGGTGTATAAAAAGAAGTGATCAAAATCGATTGCTACTTACGCGCATCACGCAAGAAAAAATAACTGCCCGCGATAACGGGAAAGACAGCGTGTTTGAAACCTTTCCATAAATGAAAACCACGCGTCAAGTAATGCAAACACAAACAATCAAAACCACCCGCGCTTCCGGAAAATGATAATCATGCTCACGAATATTACGAGCATCACACCAAGCACTACAAAGTAACCATAAGGCGTACGCAACTCGGGCATGTGCTCGAAGTTCATGCCGTAAATGCCGGTGATCACCGTAAGCGGCGCCATCAGTGTGGTTACCACGGCCAGCACTTTCATTACCTCGTTCAGCTTCTGGTTCATCTGCGCATGATATAATTCCTGCAGGTTCATTACCATATCACGGTAACTCTCCGCCATGTCCACCGCCTGCGCGATATGATCGTACACGTCCTTGAAATATTTCGCGGTGTTTTCCTCCAGCAGTGAATTTTCGGATTTCAGCAAACCGCTGAGCACCTCGCGCACGGGAAAGATGCCGCGTTTGAACACGAGCATTTCCTTTCGCAGGAAATTGATGCGCGCCAGCGTGCGGTTGTTCGGCTGCCGCGGGATGATCTCTTCCAGTAGCTCGATCCTTTCACCGAGGTTGTCCATCACGATGAAATAATTATCCACGATCACGTCGAGCAGCGAATAAAAAAGATAATCCGGGCCGGCGGTGCGCAGCTTGGTGCCGCCGGTGCGAAGCCGGTCGCGGATGGGATTGAACACGTCGCGGTCGGGATCGTCCTGGAAAGAGATGACGAGGTTCTTTCCCAGTACGAGGCTTACCTGCTCCTGGTTGACGGTGGAGCTTTCCGCCTGGAAATACATCATGGGCAGCAGGCAGAAAAGATTGTCGCCGATCTCGTCCATTTTTGCGCGCTGGCCTTGGCTGAGAATATCTTCCATCAGGAGAAAATGCACCTGGAAATTTTTGCAGATGGCTTCCACTTCTTCGCGGCGGATACCGTCCACATTGATCCATTTGATACAGTCGGATTCGCGGAACCTGAAACAGTCGGACACTTTTTCCATCACTTCTTCCTTTACGGTAGTGGCGGAATATTCGAACACCGTTATGCGTACGTGGTCTACAGGTTTCCGGGAAGTGGTGGCGGTTACCGGGTTAAAATTCATCAGCCGTTGCCTGCGTACCCTGAACGGATTGATCGCGTCCGGGATCGGCAGCAGTGGGTGTTTAGCCATACCGGTGTATTTTATGCTAAAATAAACTTTTCGGCGATGAAAAAAGATCAGCCGCCGAAGTGAGTGACACAACGGCGGCTGAACAATGATAAGAAGCCGGTACCCTAATCCCCTTCTTCGAGCTCGAAGATCTCTTCCAGCGGCTTCCCGAATACCCGCGAAATTTTCAGGGCCAGAATGGTGGAAGGCACGTATTTATTGGATTCGATGGTATTGATAGTTTGCCGTGAAACGCCCGTCAGCCGCGCGAGTTCGTCCTGCGTCAGATCTTTGCGGGCACGTTCCACCTTAATGCTGTTTTTCATATGCGGCGGCTTTATTGCGGTACAGTAAAAAATTGAAACGGATAATGAAGATCAGCAGTATCGTGAACATGTTGTAGATCATTACCGATAAAAAATCCAGCCCGAAAAACGACAGCGCCGCGAGGATCAGCAAAATGTAATTGACGATCACCGCCACCTGCAAGGATTCCAGCCGCAGCCGGCCGATGTATTCGTCCTCCGTTTTTTCCATGCTGAACGATACGAGCAGCAAACCGATCAGCAGCCCGATGAGCACGATGGTGCCGAGCAGCGGGAAACGGCTTTCAAGATCGTCCGCGTCAAACGGCAATGAATATATTTCACCGAGAATGTAAGAATAGACCGCGTACATCAAAAACGGCACCGTGATCATCCAGCCGATCTTTTTGTACAGGTGTGGCAAGAGATATTTTGGTTTCATGGCTTATGTTTTTATAAAGGTAGGTTTATTTTACAAAATGTAAAATATATTTTACATCATGACGTGTTTGCTTGACAAAAAAAGTCCCGCTATACGGCGGGACTTTCTCTTATAAAAAGTTGACGGTCAGAATTTTGGCAGCACGATCTCGGGGGCTTTTCCCAGCGGGGCCCTTTCGAAAATATCGCCCAGTTTGGCGTCCGCGGGCACAAAACCGGCAGTCCAGAGATAGAACATCCCGTTTTCGGAGCCGCCGCCAAAGTCGAGGCGGTCTTTTGCACGCGCTGTAGCATCGTTGGTAAAACGGGCTTTGGTCAGCTCGATCCATTCGCCTTTGCTGGATTTCACCCAATGATTACCGTAATAACCTTTACGGTATTGCCATCCGTTCTCGAAGCTGAAGTTTTCGAGGAATGAATAAAGATGCCCCATGTATTTGCCGTCTTTTGGCGCACGGAAACTCGCGATCATTTTCCATTCCTTATGTTCGGGCACGTAGAAGTAAGCGGTATATTGCGTGGTGGTACCCGTCGGCGCCGCATGCATGAGGAAGCGGTAGGTTTCGCCGGCTTTCCAGTTGTATATCCAGTGGCTATGGCCGCCGGTGCCTTCGCCGCCAAAGCC
>JBQCFV010000295.1:0-2720 GCA_051958695.1 Chitinophaga sp.
TAAGGGCAGCTTACCACAAGGCCGCTGCCGACCTGGGCCTCACCATCATCCCGACGGGCGATGCTTTCAGGGCAATGGAGGCCAGCCGGAAATGGCACTATACCAAAGACAATACCTTTAATTTTGAAAACCCGCCGGCCGGCCAGCTGCCCGACCAAACGAACTCCCTGAACGTAGGTTACGTTTGGCGCAACGGCAAGCTCGCCTTTGACGCCAACCACGCGAATACCGCAGGTTGTTATCTTGGTTCGCTGGTGTGGTACCGTACGTTGCTGGGCGGAAAGGTGAAGAAGGTGAAGTTCAAACCTGAAGACGTTTCCGCGCCGATGGCGAAGAAATTCAGGCAGGTGGTAGTGGGGTTGTAAGGAAGAACATAACATGAAAGCGGCAAAGGATGCAGGTGCAAACTTTGCCGCTTTTTTTATTACCTGTTTTGCGCCAGCGGGCTTCCGAACACTGTTTTCAGCAGCTCCGTCACTCTCGCCGCGGGGTCTCTGCGGATCTTCTGCTCTTCCAGCCCCACTTCATGGAATATACCGGTAATGGCCCGTTCCGTCACATACGCCGTGAGGTCTGTATTGACCGGGGTTTTGGAGAATTTGTTATACAGCGAAAAAACGTCTGCCCAGTATTTGGTGGCATCTACCTTCTTCAGGGCGTTTTCTATCACCGGGCGGAAAGAGCTGGTGAGCGCCGCCGTGGTTTTTTGTTTGAAATAATTGGTAGCGGCAAAATCTCCGCCACGCAATATCCCGATAGCATCGGTAATGCTCATCTGCCGGATGGCGTTCACAAATATCGGCGCGGCTGATTTGGCGGCCTCTTCCGCACCCCGGTTCATGGCAAGGATCGCTTTATCCACCACCCCTCCCAAACCAACGCTGCGCAAGGTAGATTCCACCTTCTGCGCCTCCGGCGGCATCAGTATTTTCAGCACCGCATTCGCAAAAAAGCCGTTCGGAGCAGAAAGCCGGCTGGCCGTGTTCTGCGTACCGATGGTGAGGGCTTCCTTCAACCCGGAAGCTATCTGGTAGCTGCTGGGTTGCCCGGTGGTAGTAGTGGGCAGGCTGTTGATGATCTGCTGCGTGGTTTCGCAACCGGTTAAAAGCGCGGCAGACAGGAGGGTGACGAGGAGGAGGTGTTTCATGAGGTTGATTGATTTTAACTTGATCCGAAATTGCTGCAAATTCGCGAAAATAACAAAGGCCTCCGAGAGGAAGCCTTTGCTGATGTTTCGTACCGCGTACGGGAGTCGAACCCGTCATTCCTCCGTGAAAGGGAGGCGTCTTAGCCGATTGACCAACGCGGCATTGGTCATTTTTGGGATGGCAAAGGTATGTATTTCATCCGCAAATCCAAAAAATTCTGACAGGATTTTATTGCACTGCAACCGCCTGCCCTTTCCGGCGGTGTTTGTTCCCCCAGTCGGACATGCATTGCAGCATCGGCGCGGTGGAGCGGCCCAGCTCCGTCAGCTCGTATTCCACCCGCGGCGGCACTTCCGGGAACACATTCCTTTTCACCAGCCCGTGCCCTTCCAGCTCACGCAGCTGCGCCACCAGCATCCGCTCCGAAACGCCGGGCATCGCCTTGCGCAATTCGTTATAACGCATCCTGCCTTCCAGCAGGCTGAACAATATCGTCGCTTTCCACCGGCCGCCGATCACGCTTAACGTATAAGCCATGCCGCAATTCCGGAGAATGACGTCCTCATTTCGGGCGTTTGTAGATGCCTGTTTTCGCATACTTACTTTTTTGTTAGTACTTAACAATTTTAGCTGTACCTGCAAAATTAACGCTTCCGGTCTACATTTGGGCCATGAAAACATTACAGCATAAAACGGCCCTGGTTACGGGCGGCAGCCGCGGCATCGGCGCGGCCATTGCAAAAAGACTGGCGAAAGAAGGCGCCAATGTGGCCATCACTTACCAGGCTTCCCGCGAAAAAGCGGAAGCGGTGGTGAAAACGATCGGATCCATGGGCGTGAAAGGTCTTGCCATCGAGGCGGACAGCGCGGACCCGCATGCGGTGACGGAGGCGGTGCATCGTGCGGCGAAAGAGCTGGGCGGGCTGGACATTCTCGTGAGCAACGCGGGCATCGGCATGTATAAGGACGTAACGGATTTTACGTTGGAGGATTTCGACCTGGTATCGGCGGTAAACGTGCGGTCGGTATTTGCCGGCGCCAAGGCCGCGCTGGCGCACATGGGCAGGGGAGGCCGCATTATCAGTATCGGCAGCTGCCAGGCGGAAAGAATGCCCACGCCGGGCGGATCGCTTTACGCCATGAGCAAAAGCGCGCTGATCGGGCTTACCAAAGGCATGGCCCGCGACCTTGGCCCGAAGGGCATTACGGTGAACGTGGTGCATCCCGGCCCGGTCGATACGGATATGAACCCGGCGGGCGGTCCGCATGCAGATTACCAGCGCTCGATCATGGCAACCGGCGAATTTGGCACCGGCGACGATGTGGCGGCCATGGTGGCCTATCTGGCTGGCCCTGAGAGCAGTTATGTTACGGGCGCGGGTTTTGTAATTGACGGAGGAACGAACATTTAACAATAATATAGGATTCTCAAAGGATAATATATTTTAAATTCCGGGATATTTTGTCTAGTATTACATAAATGCCAACCGTGTTTATCAGGTGACGAACCAATTTCATCATTTTCTATCCACACCGGCGGTAATACCTACAACGACATGCCTAAAGTTTCCT
>JBQCFV010000296.1:0-10227 GCA_051958695.1 Chitinophaga sp.
GCCCGAGAAAAAGGCACGGAATGGGCGTTTACGGGTAAATACTGGAATGCAAAGGATAAAGGCACTTACTATTGCGCAGCATGCGGCAATCCGCTCTTCGTGTCAGACACCAAATTTGAAAGCGGCTGCGGCTGGCCGAGCTTTTACCAGCCCATCAGCAAAACCAGCGTGATCTATACGCCGGACAATACGCATGGCATGCAGCGTACCGAAGTACAATGCGGCCGCTGCAAATCACACCTCGGTCATGTGTTCGACGACGGCCCTCCGCCAACGGGGCTGCGTTATTGCATCAACTCGGTGATCCTCGATTTTGAAAAGGCGAAAGACGCCGAAAAGAAGTACAACGAAAAAGAGTAAGCCCCCATCCTCCAATCCTGACTATATGTGTACCGCCTTCCAACGGCGTAGTAATGCATTAATTCATTCATCAGATTTTTCCCTGGGTGCGCCGTAAACTGCCCTGAACAACTCTTTTCCTCATTAAGTCAACTTTTGTGTCAACTTATTTCAGGACGGGACAGGGAGAAAAAAAGAGCCGGTGGTTTAAACCGGCTTTTTCCATTGAAGTAATTCCCGGGTTTAACAAAATCGATTTAGTGTTGGTGTTCAGCTCAAAGGGGGAACGGCCGGAGGTGTTGATTTTTAAGATGGCGGCGCTTCGCGGCCGCGTGCGCGGTTGCGGGGAAACGACTGCAGGGGAAGGGCGGGTCAGGAGCTGATGTCCGCCATTTCAAAAGTGTTCGGCTCGAACTCGATGATGTCGTACACGGCCAGCTGGAATTTGTCCAGCGGGTCTTCCGCCATGATCGCTTCCACTTCGCGGCGGCTGCCGGCGCGGCATAATATGATAGCGCCCGTACGGGGTTTCCGTCTGCCCGAAATAATAAATTTCCCTTCCCTGTACTGTTTTTCCAGGAAAGCGTTGTGCGCGTCCATATAATGCTCGATTGCCGCAACGGGGCGGATGTACTGCAGGAGGATGAGGTACATAATGAAACGGTTCTTCAGTAAATGGTTAAAATTCAGATATATGCAAAGGTAGATAAATTGTTGAAAGAAGCCGGGTTTGGTTTGGAGATGAACAAATTTAAACGTATTAGCAAAAAACCTTGTATTTTTACCCGTAATTCTCAAATCCATTTTAACATCTTTCTCTCTATGAAAAGAATGATCTCCAGAACACTGCTCGTTTTATCAGGAGCGGCGGTGTTATTGTTATCCGCCTGTTCCAAAACCCCTGAACAGGGCCGGCACATTCCCAAAAACGCCGCCATGGTGCTGGGCTTTAATTCCGCCCAGATCCAGGATAAGCTGGTGAAAGAAGGTCTCACCGTCGACAAGCTGTTTGACGCCGTGCAGACCAAAGACACTTCCAGCTCCATCGCCAAAGCCATGAAAGACGCCGAAAATTCAGGGGTCGATCTGAAAGGCGACGTATTTATTTCCATGGTGCCCGGCGAAGCCGGCGGCAAAGGTTATGTAGCCGCTTATGCCAAACTGAAGGACGCCGCCAAATTCGAGGCGTTCATCAAGGAAAAATCAAAGAAAGATGTAAAGGCCGGCACGGACTTTAAATATGTGGAAGACAACAATGCCATGGTCGGTTTCAACAACGAGATCATCATCGGCGTGTTTGCCATCGACCCCGAAGGGTTTGCCCGGCATGGAGCCATGGCTGATTTTGACCCGGCCGATACCGCCGCCGCCCCGGCCAAAACGGGGAATAATCTTGAAACGCTCAACAAACTTTTCCACCTCGAAAAAGATGCTTCCATCGGCAACGTTGAGTCTTTCAAAAATGTTCAGAAAGAAAAAGGAGACATATTCTTCTGGATGAGCAGCGAGCAGATCTACAACTTCAGCCCCACCACACCTTCCGGCATGGCCGCGCTGATGACGGGCAATATCAAAAAGCTCACCGAAGGCGCGTTCACTACCGCCGCCGGTCACTTCGAGAACGGCAAGATCAGGGTGAACTCCACTTCCTACGTGGGTAAAGAGCTGCAGGCCATCATGAAGAAATACCCGATGGAGAAGGTGAACATGAGCATGATCGAAAATTATCCTTCCGAAAATATCCTCGGCTTCGCCGTGATGAACTTCGACCTGCGCATGCTGGGCGATATCCTCAAGCTGCTGGGCATGGACGGGTTTGCCAACATGGGCCTCGCCGAAGCGCAGATCACGCTGGACGATATCCTGAAGGCGTTCAAAGGCGAGATCGCCATCGTGGCCTCCGATTTTTCCATGAGCGGGTCCTCGGTTGAGCCGCATATCAAATATGTGTTCAACATGAAAGTGGGCGACAAAGCCGCTTTCGAAAAAGTGATGAGCAGCAAGTTCGTTGCGCCGATGTTCTCCAAACAGGGCGACCAGTACGTACCGCAGCAGCCGATGGGCGACGTCGCCATTTCCATTAACGACAAACGCGTGCTCGCGGCTTCCGACCAGGCGCTGCTGGCCGAATACGAAGCCGGCAAGTCCAAAGCTAAGCTGGAAGACGTAGCCGTAGACGCCGCCAAAGGCAGCGTGTTCAGCATGTACCTCGACGTTGAGAAAATGATGAACAACATGCCCCAGGACAAAATGAGCGGAGTGCCCGACAGTATTGTCAACATGGCCAAAGGTCTCGTGAAAAACCTGACCGTTTCCACGCAGCCTTCCAGCGGCAACACGCAGAAGTCCGTGATGGAAGTGAACTTTATGAACGAAAATCAGAACTCGCTGGCGCAGCTTGCGAACTTCACCAGAACAATGTGGAATTATTTTGAATCAAAAAAAGCGGAAGAAAGGTGGCCGATAACGGACAGTGCAGTGGCGACAATGGACAGCAGCGTTCCTCCTCCTCCGCCCCCCGTTCAATAAATTATTTTTATCCGTGCAAACGGAGGAAGAAGCTGCCTGCACAACCGGCAGCTTCTTTTTTTTGCCTATATTTAATTCCTACAACCGCCACATATGCAGATCCAGCTTTCTGCGGTAGTGCCGGTGCCGCTGCGCGAAAGGATATTGCAGCGGCAATCCGACATCTGGAACCGCGACGTTACTTTCCAACCGGGACAATTCGTGAAGATAAAAGCGCCTTCGGGCACCGGCAAAACCACGCTGGTGCATTATCTCTATCATATCCGGTACGACTATACGGGCACGGTGAGCGTCAACGGCAAGCCCTGGCAATCGTACGACCGGGACCAGCTGAGCGCCATCCGGCAGCGGCACGTAAGCGTGGTGTTCCAGGACCTGCGGCTGTTTGACCAGCTGACCGCTTTGGAGAACATTGAATTAAAAAGAGTGATGCAGCCCCAGCCTTTTTACCCGCCGGAGAAAGCGCGGGAATTTGCGGAGCGCCTTGGCGTAACGCATGTGCTGCAGCAGCCCGGCGCCACGCTTTCGTACGGCGAGCGCCAGCGCATCGCCATCATCAGGGCGCTGATGCAGCCTTTTGAATGGCTGATGATGGACGAGCCTTTCAGCCATCTCGACGACGCCAATGCGGATAAGGCCGCCATACTGATCGCCGAAGAATGCCGCGCGCGGAACGCCGGTTTCATCCTCACCGATCTCGACCATGACCAACGATTTGACTACACCGTAAGCTATTTATTATAACATGCAGTTCAACGAGATTTTAAAAAAGATCATACACACCGGCGTTGGCCGCGGCCGCTTCTGGATGGCGTCTGTCGGGCTGGGCATAGCCATGCTGCTGATACTCGTGGCCCTGCAGGTGCACACCAATTTCAACGAGCTGCTGTACGGCCGCAGGAACCAGAACGAACGGGCGGATTACCTGGTGGTGAACAAAAAGATCACCAACGATATGATGGGGCGGCCGGAACTGACGGCTTTCAGGCCGGACGAGCTGAAGGACATCGCCGCGCAGCCTTTCACGGAAGACTTCAGCGTGATCACCGCCGCGCAATACAACGTAAGCCTCGAAGCCGACCAGCTGGGCTTTTCCACCCTCGCCTTCTTCGAATCCGTGCCGGATACTTTTATAGACGTGCAAAGCGAGGACTGGAAGTGGCAGGAAGGCGAACAGGTCGTTCCGATCATCGTGCCGCGCGACTTCACCAATATGTTCAACTTCGGTTTTGCCCTGGGCAACAACATGCCGCAATTCTCCGAAGAGACCATCAAAACCCTGACACCCGGCATCGTGATCAGGCAGGGCATACGAAGCGTTACTTTCCGTGGCCGCATCGTGGGGTTCAGCGACCGTATCTCCACCATCCTCGTACCGCAAAACTTTATGGACTGGGCCAACAACCTTTACGGAACAGGCCAGGCCAAAGCGCCTTCTCGGATCATTCTCAAAACAAAAGACCCGAGCAGCACTATCCTCACGAGCTACCTCGAAAAACACAATTATGTAACGGACGAAGAAAAGACCAAATACAGCAAGATCAGGGGCATCGTGCAGATCATTGTTTCCGCCGTGGGGTTTTTCGGGCTAGTGCTGCTGATGTTCGCCCTGTTGGTGTTCAGCATGTTCATCCAGCTGGTGATTGAATCGTACCGCAACGAGATCAGGCTGCTGATCACGCTCGGCGCGTCTCCCGGCCAGCTGCAGCGGTACCTGCTGCGGCAGTTCATCCCGATGTATCTTGTTACCGGCGTGATCGCTTTTGCGGCGGTTACGGTTTTGCAGCGCTGGGCGTCGGGGCTGCTGGCGGGCCGCAACATGTTCGTGTCCGAATGGCCGGGGCTGATGGCGCTGCTTGCGACGGTAGTAATACTCGCGCTGGTGTACGCCGTCAACTGGATAGCCGTGCGTAAACATATTGCGGAACATAGCTGAGCAAAATGCATGTACCGCTTGCAACACGGCGCCTGCCGGGCCGCCAGGCAAACGCTTGCGAAAGACGGCTTGATTTTTAAAAACGGAACCGCTAATTTGGCATCCGTAAAAAACCAGCGGTTATGCCCACATCCAAAAAATTCGTGCACGTTGTAAATTTCTACCTGAAGCCCGGTCTCTCCGCGGCGGATATCAAAAAATTCGAGGAAAGCGTGAGCACGCTCGGCAAAATAGAAAGCCTGATCGTGTTCAATGTAGGCAAACCTGCCCCCACCGACCGCCCGGTGATCGACAAAAGCTACAGCTATTGCCTGCTCACCGTGTTTAACGACATCGCCGGCCACGACGTTTACCAGGAGCATCCCGTGCACCTGAAGTTTATCGAAACCTGCAACATGCTTTGGGATAAAGTGGTGATCTTCGATTCGGAAACTATTGATCTGTAATCAGTTTTTTTCTTCTTCAAGGTCTGCAAGAAAGTCCGGGTCTTCCTCGTTGATGAGATCGTGATGCGGCAGTACGAACGTTTTCTTTGAACGTTCGGAAGCGGTTACGTACCAGATCATCAGGCCCATTACGCCCCAGCGGAGCCCATGGGCCATTATTTGGGGTCCGATATCCAATGGCGGCTGATTGTCCAACAGGAGGCCTACTGCGAGCTTGTCCAGCAGTATCAGCACTTCCTGCGTCACCAGTATGATCGCAAACGTTCGTGGAAAGATGTCGCGCGTTTTAAAGAACAATACAAGCAAAAAGGCCGATCCCGCTATCAGGTAAGTATTGATAACGATCTCTATCGAAATGATCATTTTCAGCAGCGTGGCCTGCAACCCCACAAATTGTATGTTGATATTTTCCCAGAAACCCGCACTCCATACCTCCATCCGCGAAAGGCTCAGGATGGTTGTGCACTGCCTCAGGATGAGCACCAATGCAATAAACAAAAGACCTTTGCCGAATACCCAGGGTGTTGGCGTCGGATATTGCGGCGGCAATGAAAGCCTGTAAAAATAAGCAGCCGCCACCACGAACAACGCCAGGGATATTAGCGTAATCATCACGGACATAAGGCTTAGCCCGCCCGCAGCAGGCGCAAAGGAGGAATCGAGAAGAGGCATAGGCATAATCTTTATCTGGATTCAACGGTATGCAGAAGGGTGAAAACAGCTACAGGCATTATTTAACAGTAAATGCAAGAAGGCATCAGTAGGAGGCATAGGCATAATCTTTATTAAAGCTTCACGGTTCGCGCGACAGAGCAAAAGCAGGTACATAATTCCTATCAGAGTCCAACGGTATGCGCGAGGAAGACTGCAAAAGGCACGGCCCCTATCAAAATTCAACAGTAAGCGCGTACACTGCGAACGTAGCAAGCCAGTGCTCTCCCGCATAATCGCCGCTGGCAACATGTGGCACGGCGGCTTTCAGGTGACGCGTGGCCAGCGCGCGCACGGTTTCCTGCTGTTCGCCGCAATGTTTCGCGATGCCATACAGGCACCAGGCCCGGCTGAGGTTCAAACCGTCGAGATGCACCAGCTTGCCGTCCGTGCGGTCGTTGACGGTAGCGACGGTGAACAGTTGCGCATCCTTTTGGAAAAGCCCGGGCAGAAAGGCTTTTAGCCATGTGCGGTATTCGTCCTCCGGCAAAATGCGCCACATCAGGTCGGCTTCTTCCAGGCAGGGAGAAAGAAAGTCATAACCGCCCGGCTCCCAGCCGGCGGGGCAGTCGCGGTCTTTTAAATAAAACCGCAGCGCCGTGCTTTTGATAGAAGATTGCAGTGCCGTATCCCTTGCAGTAACGGCATAATCCCAGGCCAGGCTTAGCCCGAACGCAAGATTGGTATGCTCGCCCACGCGGATGGGATAAGCGATCTTCTTGAGGAATTCGCGGTAGGCGCCGCTGAAATAGGAAGCCAGCGGCGAAAGATTGCGCCGCAATTGCGCGGCCATCGGGTCGTTCCAGGTGATCAGCTCGTTTTGCAGCTGCAGCAGCCAGCTCCAGCCGTATATGCGTTCGAACCCTTTGTTTTCTTTGCTGCGGAAAAGCTGCAATTCCGTGCGGATGTTTTCCCGCGAAAGGTTTTCCGCCAGCTTCCGCCTGATCTCCGCGGCGTTGGGCAGCTGCGGGTACATTTTGAGCAGGCGCACGAGCATCCAGTGGCCATGTACGCTGCTATGCCAGTCGAAGCAGCCGTAGAACGCGGGATGGTACGTTCTGGGCGCGCCCAGCATGGACGAATCGGTGTACACGACGCCGGTTTTGTAAGGGAACTCGTGCTGCATGCATTTCAGCGGCAGCGCGGAAAGATGCGCGGCGCCTTCGGTGGTGAGGCGCAGCTGCCCGTTCTTTTCTTCATACAGCGGCATCTGCGCGAAGCCTTTCGCGAAAATGGATAAGCAGCATAACAGGAAGATCCCTTTCATAGTATTTACCGGTTCAGTAAAAGTTTAACGTAAAAAGACGGTTTGGCAAGTTTCTTTCGAAGGTCCACTTCGTAAAACATGCTGGAGATCACGTCGCGCAGCTGTTTGTTGCGCATACCCATTTTCATGAGCCAGTTGAAGAGGCGCGGGTATTTCACAAGCTGCTGTAGTTTGTAGCTCAGCTTCAGCTCAGGGCCGAGCACGCGGTACACGCTTTCGTCGTACGCCATCATTGTTTCTTCGCCGAAGCTGTCCGCTTCAAGACAGGCGGCCGCCTGTTTGGCGGCAATGGCCCCGCTGTAGATCGCGTTGCCGATGCCTTCGCCGGTAAACGGATCGATAATGTACGCCGCGTCGCCTACGAGCATGTAACGGTTGCCGGAAAGCCGGCGTTTTTTGGAGCCCAGCGGAAGACCGTAACCCTCGAGGCTGCTGGTCATTTCCGCATCGCGGAAACGTTCCGCGAAGATGGGGTCCTGTTTGAGCGTATCGGTGAGCAATTGTTTCAGGTTCACTTTGCGGTCGCGCACGGCGTCGCTGAGCATGTCCATGCCTACGTTGGCTTCGCCGTTGGGCAGCGGGAATATCCAGAGATAGCCCGGGAGCAGGTTTTTGAGGAAGTGCAGCTCGATGAAGCTGTCCGCATGCGTGCCTTTCACGCCTTTGTAATACGCCCTGATACCGGCGGCGTAATACTTCGGCTCCATGCGGATGCCGGCCACATCTTTGGTAAAGCTGGAATGCGCGCCGTTCGCCACGATGAGCAGCTTCGCTTTCACCACGAAATCCCCGGCGGCGTTACGCACGGTGTAGCCGTCTTCTTCCAGTGAATATTTATCGATGGACACACCTTCGAACAATTGCACGTTCGGGCTGCGTTTTAATTCGTCCACCATGAAGTTGTCGAAGTGAATGCGTTTGCAAACAAAGCCCGCCGGCTCGTCCGACTGTTTGTCGTAATTGGGTTTGTACGGCACGTCCATGCCCTGGCGGCCGGGGGAAACGAAGGTAACGCCCCAGCTGTCTTCCTTTTCGGCAAAAGCTCTCAGTCTTTCCGCAATACCTTTGTCGATCTTCTCAAGCCCGGTGATCACTTTCCCGCTAAGCCCGTCGCCGCATACTTTATCGCGGGGAAAAACGGCCTTGTCTACAACAACGCAGGGGATGCCCAGCCGGTCCAATTGCAGCCCCGCGGTGGCGCCTCCGGGCCCTGCCCCGATAATACAAACTGAAGTGGTGATCATAGGCCGCCAATATACGGAATCTGCTGCGAGCACACATAAAAAAACCGGGCGCAGCGGCCCGGTTCATGTTTTTATCCTTTTTATCTTAACCTACACGACTCATCCAACCTCTTCCGCCTTCAGCATTTTCTGGAACTTCTTCCTTTCTTCTTCGTCAAGGATGGTTTTACGCATACGGATGTGGTTGGGAGTCACTTCGATGCACTCGTCCTGCTGGATGTATTCCATACATTCTTCCAGCGTCATCAGTATTTTGGGCGCAATGTTCGCGGCGCCGTCGGTACCGCTTGCACGCATGTTGGTCAGTTTTTTTCCTTCATTGGGATTTACCACCAGGTCGCCGGGTTTGTTGTTCTCCCCGATGATCATGCCCTTGTATACGTCCTCTCCCGGATCAACGAAGAACGAACCTCTGTCCTGCAGCTTGTCGAGGGAGTAACCGGTAGTGGTGCCGCCTTCCTTAGCGCAGAGCACACCGTTGTTACGGCCCGGGATGGGGCCTTTCCAGGGTTTGTAGTCGCTGAAGCGGTGCGCCATTACGGCTTCGCCTGCGGTGTTGGTCAGCATCTGCGTACGCAGGCCGATCAGGCCGCGGGAAGGGATATCAAATTCCAGGTGCTGCATTTCGCCTTTGGTCTCCATGATCAGCATCTCGCCCCTGCGGCGGGTTACGAGGTCGATCACCTTGGAAGCAAATTCCTGCGGAACGTCCACCACGAGGGTTTCGAACGGTTCGCATTTTTTGCCGTCGATGATCTTGGTGATTACCTGCGGCTGGCCTACGGTGAGCTCATACCCTTCGCGGCGCATGGTTTCCACCAGCACGCCCAGGTGAAGAATGCCGCGGCCGTATACCATGAAGCTGTCTGCCGCATCGGTGTCCTGAACGCGCAGCGCCAGGTTCTTCTCGGTTTCTTTTATCAGGCGGTCGCGCAGGTGACGGGAGGTCACGAACTTGCCGTCTTTACCAAAGAAAGGAGAGTTGTTGATGCTGAACAGCATGTTCATGGTCGGCTCGTCTACGCTGATAACCGGCAATGCTTCGGGGTTTTCAAAATCAGCGATCGTGTCGCCGATACCAAAATCCTCGATGCCAACCACTGCGCAAATGTCGCCGGCAAGCACTTCCTGCACGCGTTTTTTACCAAGCGATTCGAATATGTACAGCTCGCGTACGCGGGTCTTTTTAATGGAACCGTCTACCTGTACGAGACAGATAGGCTGGCCTTCGGCGATCTTGCCGCGTGTTACTTTACCCACGGCGATACGGCCGAGGAAGGTAGAGTAATCGAGCGAAGTGATCTGCAGCTGCAGCGTGCCTTCGTTTATTTTCGGTTCGGGAACATGCGTAAGGATGCCGTCGAGCAGGGGAATAATGTCTTCGCGGGGTTCCAGCGAATCGTTGAACCAGCCGTTCTTGCCGGAGCCGTAATAGGTGGGGAAGTTCAGCTGGTCTTCCGTAGCGTCCAGGTTAAAGAACAGCTCGAACACGGCGTCGTGCACTTCGTCGGGACGGCAGTTGGCTTTATCCACTTTATTGATCACCACGATGGGTTTCAGGTTCAGCTGGAGCGCTTTCTGCAGCACGAAGCGGGTCTGCGGCATGGGGCCTTCAAAGGCGTCCACGAGCAGTATCACGCCATCGGCCATTTTTAATACGCGCTCCACCTCGCCACCGAAGTCGGCGTGGCCCGGAGTGTCTATCACGTTGATCTTTACCCCCTTGTATTCTACCGATACGTTTTTACTGAGGAT
>JBQCFV010000297.1:0-16031 GCA_051958695.1 Chitinophaga sp.
GAAGCCCTCAACGAATACAGCCCCGGCGACGCGCGTATCGCCAGCGCGGTGAACGATGTGAGAAAACGTGCGGGCGTGGCGGCAGTAACGGACGTTGAAAAAGCCGATCAGTCCCTGATGCGCGATATCATCCGCGAAGAAAGACGGCATGAATTTGTTGCGGAGCACAAACGTTATTTTGATATCTTAAGATGGAAAACGGCGGAGATCGTGCTCGGCAAAAATGCGTTCGGCATCAACAGCGACCCGGCGGACCCGATCGGCGACTGGACGAAGCCGCAATTCAAAGCGCAGAACCGGGTGTTCGACAAAACCAAACATTATCTCTGGCCCATTCCGCAATCCGCCACGGACCGGAACAAGAACCTCTTACCACAAAACCCGAACTGGTAATTATGCATAGAAGAAACTTCATCACGCAAACGGCGGTTTCGGCCGCCGGTTTGCTGACCCTGCAGCTGCCCTCCTGGGCGAAAGGAATGTTTCCCGCGGCGCCGTACCCGCTGCACAACATTCCCGCCGATAAAAAGCTGGACGCCGCCTGGGTGAGATCGCTGTACGAACGCGGTGTGCCCACGGCTTACCTGAAAACGAAGAACGAGCTGCGTTACATCGGTATGCCCGCGGGCGGCCTGCACGCAGGCACCGTGTACCTCGGCGGCGACGGGCGGCTTTGGCTCTGGAGCATCTACAACGACGAACGCGAAGGCATCGATCCGAAAACGGTATTGTGGAACGATGGCAGAACGGACAGGAAGATACGCAACCGCGACGGCGCGTCGTACGTGGAACCCGCCATCGCGGGCAATAAACGCGTGCTGGAACAAGGCTTTGCCGTGCTGATCGAAACAGGCGGGAAAAAGATCGTAAAGGAGCTGAAGGAGGAAGACTGGGACGAGATCGTTTTTGAAGCGGCTTATCCCGTCGCCACTATCCGCTACATCGATAAGGCGCTGCCGGTGGAGATCGTTGCAAAAGCAGGCGGCATCTTTATTCCGCTGGATGCGGACAACTCCGCGCTCCCTGCAGCCCTGTACGACATCAGCATCCGCAACCGCGGGAACGCGACCGTGAAGGTGACCATTGCGGGCTGGCTGGAGAACGGCGCAAAAAAGATCACCGCGAAAGAAGGAGAAGGCGGGAAGCGGAACACCGCTATCAACGGACAGCATTTCAGCGGCGTGTATTCCGATTTTAATTATAGTACGAAACCGGAGAACCCTTCGCCGGATGATGGTTCTACCTGCATCGCCTACCTCGGCGATAACGGTAAAATCAATACGGCCGCCGCACCCTGGCCCGTAACAAACAGTTTTTTTGAAGCTGCCGGAACAAAAGAATCCCTGGCAGATGCGCCGGAAAAGCTGACGGGATGCGTGTTTTCACCATCGCAAACACTGTCGCCGGGGGAAACGTTCCGCGCGAAATACGCGTTGAGCTGGCATTTCAATCATCCTTTCCCCAAGCTCGAAAAGAAACTGAAAGACACCGGCGACGGCTATTTTTACGGCACAAAGTTCGCCACCGCCGCGGACGTCGGTAAATACATCGCCGCCAACCCGCAGCTCTGGGAACAAACATTGCGCTGGCACCAGACCTACTATGACTCCACGCTGCCGCACTGGTTTCTCGAAAGAACGCTGCTCAACATCGGCACGCTGGCCACTGCCAACACTTACCGTTTTGGCAGCGGCCGCTTCTGGGGCTGGGAAGGCGTGAACGCCTGCGAAGGCACCTGCACGCACGTGTGGCAGTACGCGCAGGCCATGGGCCGCATATTTCCTTCACTGGAAAGGGATTGCAGGCAACGTACGGACCTGGATATTGCGCAGCAGGAGAACGGCGGCATCATTTTCCGCGCGGAGTACGAATCGCGCCCCGCGATAGACGGGCAGGCAGGCACTATTCTCCGCATTTACCGCGAGCACCGGATGAGCACGGACGACAGCTTCCTCCGCCGCAACTGGCCTCACACCAAAAAGGCCGTACAGTTTATGCTGGCGCAGGACAAGAACGGCGACGGCCTTACGGACACGCCGATGGAAAACACGCTGGACGCGGTATGGGAAGGCGAGATCGCCTGGATCGCGGGGCTCTGCATCGCCGCGGCGAAAGCCGCGCAGCATATGGCGGAAGAAATGAACGATACTGCATTTGCCGGAACCTGCAAAACATACGTGGAAAACGGCTGCCGCGGCATGGAAGAAAAACTGTTCAACGGCGAATATTTTATTCACCGGCCGGATGCCATGCAGGGCAGGAAAAAACTGGGCTCGTACAACACCTGTCATATCGACCAGGTATACGGCCAGAGCTGGGCATGGCAGGCCGGTCTCGGCCGGTTGTGGAACAAAGAAAAAACGCTCTCGGCATTGCGCGCGCTCTGGAAGTACAACTTTACGCCCGACGTTGGCCCGTACATCAAAACGCACACCGGCGGCAGGCCCTACGCGCTGGAAGGCGAAGGCGGCATGGTGATGAACACCAACCCGGCCAACGAACCCAAACCTTTCGGCGAAAACGTGACCTGGCAGCTGGGATATTTTCATGAATGCATGTCCGGCTTCGAACACCAGGTGGCCAGCCATATGATGGCGGAAGGCATGACCGACGAGGCGCTGGTGCTGACAAGAATGATACACGACCGTTATCATGCCGCGAAAAGAAATCCCTTCAACGAAATAGAATGCAGCGATCATTACGCCCGCGCCATGGCGAGCTACGGCACGCTGATCTCCGCCTGCGGTTTTGAGTACCACGGCCCGAAAGGTTATATCCGTTTTGCGCCGAAACTGAAGCATGATGCGGGTTTCAGATCGCCGTTCACCGCCGCGGAAGGCTGGGGCACTTATGCCCTCAAAAAAAGCGGCCGCGTGTCGGAGCATACGCTTGCGTTGAAATACGGTTCACTGCAGCTGCATACCATCAGCCTCGGCGAAACAGCAGGCACAAAAGCTTCCGTAAAGCTGGCGGGCAAAACGCTGCACGCGTCGCTGGAAAAAGACGCGGACGGCATTCGGTTATTGTTTGCGTCTCCCCTTCGTATTCCTGAAAATGAAACATTGCACATTACAATCAGCTGATCATGAAAACCGGTTTCATCGTCATCGCCTTTTTATTCTTCCTTCCTTCGGTCATCTCATGCGGGCGGCCTCAGCCGCCAGCTTCAACGGGGAGCTGGAAAGCGCCGGTATACAGCAGCTCCGGGAGCAGTCCGCGAAGCTGCTGAGCGGCGCGCCGGTTCATACCATGTTGCACGATTCCGTATTCGCGCGGCTGGCGGGGGCTTCGGAACAGTTCAAGGTAGTGGTCTTAAAAACGAACGAGCTCATCCCTTATTCTTCCGTGCTGCTGGGGCTGGACTGCGCTTATTGGAACGGGAGAAGGAAGCTGCTTTGAGAGAACGGATGGCCGGACATCCCTGATACGCCTGTTGCATAGATCATTCAGACCGCCTCCGGAAACGGGGCGGTCTTCTTTTATTTGTTTACTTACCGCTAAGTAAGTACATTGATCCCCGGTCTTCCCTTTTATTATCCGGCGTGCCGGGGGACTCCGGCGTTAACCGCATTGGTTGGACCCGCGCGCAAAAAAAAACGTATAGAATGAAAAGAGTCGTTATAACAGGCATGGGCGCTATCACGCCGTTGGGGAACAATGTAACCGCTTTCTGGGAGAACCTTGTGGCGGGAAAAAGCGGCGCGGCCACCATTACCCGTTTTGATGCAGGCAAGTTCAGAACGCGTTTCGCCTGCGAGCTGCATGGCTACGATCCTTCGCTGGCGCTTGACAAAGCGGAGCTTCGCAAAACCGATCCGTTTACGCAATACGCGCTGTCCGCCACCGCGGAAGCCGTTGCCGATTCGGGGCTGGACTTCAACGCCATGGACCCCTTCGATACCGGCGTGATCTGGGGCTCGGGCGAAGGCGGCATGCAAACGTTCGAAGAGCAGGTCACCGAATACGTGGAAGGCGTCTACAACCCGCGATTCAGCCCGTACTTCGTACCGCGGCTCATCGCCAACATGGCGTCCGGCATGATCTCCATCAAATACGGCCTGATGGGCATCAACTACACGACGGTCTCTGCCTGCGCCACTTCCAACACGGCCATCATGGACGCGCTGAATTATATCCGCCTGGGAAAAGCCAAAGTGATGATCACCGGCGGTTCCGAAGCGCCCATCACGCCGGCGTCCATCGGCGGGTTCTGCGCGATGAAAGCCATGTCCGTCAGGAACGACGATCCCGCTACGGCCTCCCGGCCTATTGACGTGGCGCGCGACGGCTTTGTGATGGGCGAAGGAGCGGGCGCTTTGATACTGGAAGAATATGAGCACGCCAAAGCAAGAGGCGCAAAAATTTACGCGGAGCTGGCCGGGGCAGCCATGACGGCGGACGCCTATCTCTTGACGGCTACGCATCCCGAAGGGCTGGGCGCGTTCCAGGCCATGAAATTCGCGCTGGAAGATGCGGGGATCAACAAAGAAGAAGTGCATTACCTGAACGCGCACGCTACGTCCACACCGGTTGGCGACCTGAGCGAGATCGCCGCCATCACGCGGATGTTTGGCGGCAGCCCGGCGCACCTGCACATCAGCGCCACCAAATCTATGACGGGGCATCTGCTCGGCGCGGCCGGCGCTATCGAGGCCATTGCTTCGGTAAAAAGCATTACAGAAAATCTTGTACCGCCCACTATCAACACGCAGGCGCTTGATCCCGGCATCCCCGCAGGATTGCAAATTGTATTGTCGTCTGCATTGCAGAAAGACGTAAAAGTGGCCATGAGCAATACTTTTGGCTTTGGCGGGCACAACGGCATCGTAGTGTTCAAAAAAATATAACGTAAAAGAACACGTAATAAAAAAGGTTGCTTCACGATCGAAGCAACCTTTTCTTTTTTATCAAATAGGGGATCAATCCTGCAGGATCCACATCACTTCATTCACATTGTCGCCGCTATCGTACTGGCGGCGGATGGCTTCATCCAGGTTTTTGTTGTTGTAGCTCAGCTCGTTGGACGGGTAGAGCCAGCGTTTGGGGAACTGCGTGGTAGGCGTGTTGAGGTTCGTGCCGGAATTGAGCACGAATACCGGATAGCCCGTGCGGCGCTGTTCATACCAGGCGTTGTAATTGCAGCCCTGCAGGAAACCCGCGAGGTATTTCTGCGTGATGATCTGTTTCAGCTGGTTGTCGGTGCTGCCGGTGAGCGCATTCGCGGCGATGTAGCTTTGAATGTAGGCGTCGTCTATCTTCATGTCGTGATGATAGTCGGATACGTCCGGGGTATAAGCGGCGGTGAACTGCATGGCGTTCGTGATGCCGGCCGCGTAGTATTCCTGCGCGGTAGTACCGGTGATCCAGCCGCGGAGCGCCGCTTCCGCAAGCACGAACTGCTGCTCCTGGTAGCTGTAAACGCTTACCGGCTCTGCGTTCACGAGGTTCACATAGCGGTTGTTGAGGTCGGAATAATCTTTGGATACGCGCATTGACTGCAGGTCGGGGAACGCGTCGGAAGGTTCCGCGCCAAGGTATGCATCCCAGTCGGACGGCGTCATGCCGCCCTGTATCTTTACCGGGGAAGGTTTGGCGTAATAGAACAACCGGCGGTCTCCCATGGCTTTCAACGGGTCGATCAACGTGGTGGTCAGCATCGTGTAGTTGGACTTCACAAAGGAGTTGCGGGAACCTGCGGGCACGTCGGACCAGGGATAGTTCTGACCGGCGGTGGCGTTGTAAGTGAGCGCGAAGTTGTCCGCATAGCTGCGCATCAGCGGCCGGTTGGCCACAATGTCCTTAAACCGGGTGATCACTTTCAGATCGGCGTCGCCGGTTTTTTTCCAGAGCTGCATCAGCACATGCAGCTGGAAGCTGTTGGCGAGCCTTTGCCAGTTATCCGTTTTGCCGCCGTAGATGGGATCGCCTTTGAAATTGGCGCCGGTGGAAAAGAGGATGTTGGCACTGTCCAGCTCGTTGAGAATACCCAGGAACACGGCTTTCTGCGCATCGTAACGCGGCTGTATCACGTTGTCCGATTCGCCTTTGATGGCTTCTGAATAAGGGATGTCGCCCACCTGCATGGTGGTCAGGTAAAACTGCCAGGCGCGGATAAAATGCCCGAGCCCGCTGTAGGAGCGGCGCAGCTCTTCGCTGGTGGCGGCGTCTACCATGGGCGGAATGTTGCGCAGCAGGGTCAGCCTGCCAAAACCGGTTCTGCCAAGACGGTTGTACTGGAAGTTTTCCTGGCCTTCGCCCCAGGTAAGATACTTGCCGAGCAGGAAAGGTTGCATAAAACCTTTGGTGTCGGAAATAGCGCTTTCGGTGACGCTGAGGATCATGCCGGTGGCGAGCATGTCAGAGCTGGCCTGCGTGGTCCTGTTCGGGTTGGTATTGATCTTTTCGAACTTGGAACATCCCGTGCCAAGCAATACCGCCAGCGGGATGGAAAAAATATATGCGAGTTTTTTGTGTGTCATGTGTTGCTGTTTTGATGATGGATGAGCTTAGAAACCGACCCTGAAATTGATGCCGACCATTCTTTGTGAAGGCGAGTTCAGGTTCTCGTCGTCCACGTCGGGATCGGAGAACCTGAAATTGGTGAACAGGAACAGGTTCTGCGCGGTAACGGACACGGATGCGTTTTTGATGCCTGATTTGCCGAACGCGCTTGCAGGGAACTGGTATCCCAAAGACACTTCCCTTACTTTCACGAAGCTTTTGCTTTGCACGCCGAAATCGCCTTCGCGGAAGTTTTGCGTATAGTCCTGGTAAGACACGGCCACATCGTTTGGCGCGTATTTGCGCGTATCGCTGGTGATATTGCCGTAGTTGTCCCAGGTTACCGTTCCGGAGGTCACTTTTACGCCATTGCCCACATAATTCGTTTTCCCGTTCACCACTTCATCGTAACGCCATGAGTTGTCCGTATCGGGATGCGTGCCGGTATCGTACATCTTGTCGTTAACGTAATTGTACATAACGCCGCCGATGCGCCCGTCCACATTCAGCCCGAGGGTGAAGTTGCGGTAACGGAAAGTGTTGATGAAACCAAAGCTGTACTTCGGATCATAGTAGCCGTATTTCTGCACGTAATCGCTTTCGACCGGGTAGCCGTTGTTGTGTATCACGTTGCCTTCGGGGTCTCTCAGCCAGTAGTAGTCCGTGTACACGTCTTTCCGGCCACCTTTCACTACCCAGGGCGTTTTCGCGGAGTACACGGAATCGATGTCCTTGTAATAACGGTGCTGGTTGGACAGGTTGATGGTAGTGGCCCATTCGAAGTTGCCGGTTTTGATCACGGAACCGGAGAGCGTTATTTCCACGCCTTTGCGCACATAGGTTTCATCGGTATTGATGAGCGTGCTGCCGAAGCCGGAGGATTCGGGGATGGTGGCGGAAACCTGCTGGTTGAAATAATACTTGTTGAAATAAGCCACGTCTACGCTCAGCCGCTTGTGAAAAAGATAGGCCGCTGTACCGATCTCCCATGTACGGGCGGAGCTGGGCAGCAGGTCGGAGGAACCAAGCAGGTTACCCGGATAGCTGGCGGAGTTCATGTTGTTCCAGGCGGCCGTGGTAGTGGAATACAGCCGGTTGGTAGCATACACGCCGGCGGGTGTTTTAAACGTGGCCCACGATCCGCGTATCTTCCACATATCAACAAATGCGGGCATCTTCATCAATTCGGAAAGCACTACGCTGGAACCGATGGAGGGATAAAAATAGGCCCTGTTCTCTTTTGGCTGCGAGGAATTCCAGTCGTTCCTGCCGGTCGCGTCGATGAAGACGGCGTTTTTCCAGCCGATGGCGGCGCGGCCGTAAAGACTGTTCACCTGCCTGCTGGAATAGCCCGGCGAAATGGTGGGCGGCTCCACGGAGCCCGCAAGGGAAAGGAAGGTGGGGGAGGTAAGGCCGTTCTTGGTGCTGGCGGAAAGACTTTCATCTATCCAGAAATAAATGGTGCCGCCGCCCATCACGTCGAAGGTGAAGTCGCCGGCCTTTTTGTTGTAGCTGAGCATCACGTCGTCGTTGGTGCTCCAGCCGTAAGTTTTATTGATCGTATAACGCCCCTTTGCATTCCAGCCGCCGCGGGTGGAGTAGATGTTCGCGGCAGGGTTGGTGTAGGTCTCCTTGTTGTCGTACACATCGTAACCCACACGCACAAGCAGGCTGAGGTCCGGCGTGAATTTGTAATTGGCGGTAAGGCTTGCGTTCACCGTATTCTGCTGGATGCCGTTGAGCTTTTCGTACGCGATGAGGTAGGGATTGTCGTACCAGTTGGTATACATCCAGTTCTGCGTTTGATAAGGCTCTTTCCAGTAGTCGCGGTAATCGCGGATGTCGTATTCAGGGCCGGTCCACATAGTGAGCTGGTAAATGTAGCCCTGGTTGCCGTAACCGGAGCCCCAGATCTGCGGCGCCATTCTTTTGCTGACGCCTACGTGGCTTTCCAGCGTGAATTTATCGGTGGCTTTCAGCTCGCCGCCCAGCGTGAAGTTGTACATGTTCAGCTTGGCGTTGGGGAACTGGCCTTTCTGGTAAATATGGTTCAGCGAGGCGCGGAAGCTGCCGTATTTGCCGCTTTGCGAAACGCTGATGTTGTTATTGGCGATGAGGCCCAGCTCCATGAAGTTCTTCAGGTTGTCTTTGCCGAGCGAGTTCAGCGGGCGGTCGTCCTCGAACTGTTTGGTTTCGGGGTTCCAGTCGCGCGCGGTTTCGCCGATGTCCAGCTTGGGGCCCCATACGTAGTCGTTGTCTATCTGCCCGTTCTGCCCGCGGCCGTAAGAGCTTTGCACTTTGGGTATGGCAAGGAAGCCGGTCTGCAGCATCGTGTTGCTGTTGATGTTCACGCGGAGCCCTTCGCCGGCGCCTTTTTTGGTGGTGATGAGCAGCACGCCGCCCGCGGCGCGGGAACCGTACAGCGCGGAAGCGGTGGGGCCTTTCAGCACGTCGATGCTTTCGATATCGTCCGTGGGAATATCGCGCAGGTTAGTGTTGCCGTAAGGCACGCCGTCGATCACGAGCAGGGCGCCTTCGCCGCGCAGCTCAATGGAAGGCCGCGCGAAAAATTCGGTGGAGTTCTTCACCACCAGGCCTGATACCTGTCCGGTAAGCGAAGTGGCCATGTCCACGCCTTTCACGGTTTGCACCGCTTCGCCCTTTACTTTTTGCACGGCGTAGCCGAGCGCCTTTTCCTGCCGCCGGATGCCCAGCGCCGTTACCACAAACTGGTCGAGCGCGATGGTAGACTCCTTCAGCACCACCGAAATATTCTGCTGGCCGCTGATCGTGTATTCCACGGTAGCGAAGCCGAGAAGTGAAAATACCAGCACGTCGCCGCTGTTGGCCTGCGGCAGCGTAAAGTGCCCGGCGCCATTGGTGGTGGTGCCTTTGGACGTGCCTTTGATCTGCACGCTCACGCCCGGCAGCGGGTTGCCGAGGGAATCTTTTACGGTGCCCTGTATTTCCTGCCGCGCAGGTTCTTCCGCTTTCGCCTGCAGGCTTTTTTCTTCCGCCGTGCCCGTTTTCAATACGTAAAGCCTTCCCGCGATCTTCATGCATACGAGGCCCAGCGGCGCGATGTAACGGTTGAGCGTTACTTCTATCTTCCCCTTTCTGAACACGTCCATGTCGGGAATGGTGATCTGTTTGTTTTTGAGAAGCTCGGTGTTGTAATTGAACCGGATGTCGAACCGGCTCTCGAGGTCGTTGATCACTGTAATGAGCGATACCGCCTGGGGAACGTGGCCGGCCCTGCCGGGCTGCGCTGCATGTATCTGCAGCGTAAATAGCAATACGATGCCCGTAATCAGTTTTGCACTGACTGTTCTGACTTTTCTCATAGTGTAGTTTTGGTTGTTGGCTGAAAGACGTTATTTAATGTTAACGTGAAGTTTGTTGTCGAGTAAGATGATCTTTAATGTGAAGGCCTCTTCTAACGTAGTCAATGCCGTGGGCAGATCGTTGGATGCGAGATAACCGGTGAACAGGAGGTTTTCCGCGTCCCGATGGTCAAACACCACTTCAATCCCGTATTGTGCTGAAATTTTTTCCATGACTTCTTTTAACGGCCGCGCTTTGAACGCGAGCAGGTCGTATTTCCAGGAAGTGGCCAGCAGCGTGTCCGCATGCTGCCGCAGCAGCTTCCCTGAAGCGGCGTTGTAATCCGCCATCTCGCCCGGGTTAAGCGTTACCTGCGTTTCGCCCACGCCTACCTTTACGCGTCCTGCATTCAGCACTACCTGCGTGCCGCCGGTTTTTGCATTTACGTTAAAGGCGGTGCCCAGCACGGTTACGTCCAGCGAATGGGGTGTATGCACGGTAAACGTTTCCGTTCCCGGCATGACGGAAAAAAATGCTTCCCCTTCCAGCCACACTTCGCGGCCGCCCGCGTTTACGGACAAACGGGCGCGCTGGTTAAGGCTTACCGTGCTGCCGTCGGCGAGCCGGATGGTCTGCACGTTTTTCGTGCCGTTCGCATACACTTTCAGCGACGGTTTTTTCGCATGCCACATCAGCAGCCCTACGATGCCGATCACGGGCAGGATGGCCGCCGCGATCCTCACCGCCCGGCGCCTCCAAAAAGGCACGACCCTTCCGGGCAACGGCTGCCGGAGGATGGCGGCCAGCACATTTTCCGCCGCATCCGCGGGCATGGCGGGCCAACCGTCCTCCACCGCGATGTCTTCCACTTCGGGTATCGCTTCGGGGACCGGGTTGCGCCGGAAATATTCCAGCAGCCGGAAACGCTCTCCGGGAGTGCTTTTCCCCTCAGCCAGCCTGACGAGCAACAATTTTATCTGATCCTGATTTTCCTCCATGGCATGCGGTTGACCTGTAAGTAATACGATTGAAAAAAGGAGAAAGACGATCCTGCGTCAAAATTTTTTTTCAGGAAGGGAAAATGAAGCGCAAAGCGGCCAGCAGCATGGCAATGTCCGCATGACGGTGAAGATAGGCCCGCACAAAACGGGAGCCTTTTACCAGCTGGTCGCGTACGGTGTTGATGGAAATGCCCAGGCGGGCGGCGATCTCCTGGTTGCTGAAACCTTCCATCTTGCTCATTTTGTAAATAAGGCGCCGCTGCGCGGGAAGACAGGAAATGGCGTCCATTTTAATGGCTTCGAGCTGCTTCGTGTAAAGCAGGTGGTCCGAGCTGCCGAAACCTTCCTCATAAGCATGCAGGAATGCCTGCCGGAATTTTTCGCTATGCACGGCTTTTTTGAAATAATCGAATACGTAATTGCGGGCCGAACGGAAAAGGTAAGCTTTGAGCGGGCGTGCCGGGTCCAGCGACGCCTGTTTGAGCCAGACCTTCATAAATACTTCCTGCACCGCGTCCATCGCCACTTCGGGCGAACCGCAGAGCTTCAGGGCGTATCCGTAGATCCGGTCGCGGTACCGGTCGTACAGAACAGTAAAAGCCGCCTGTTCACTGTTCCTGATCATCCCGCACAACACTTCATCTGTTGCATCCAGCATGTTACAACAACGATTTTGGTTAAATTGGTACTTTTCTCAATAGTCCTGTCAATAAAGGTAGCCCGCCAAATATATAAAATAATGGACTGTTTCCGCAAAATGGCCGTTTTATGATATTTGAATACCGGCCGGCTTTGCTTTCTGCCGCGCATTCGGTATTTTTAAAATATGCGTACCCTGAAAATACTGCTCCTTTGTTTGATATGTATGCCCGCCGCCGCAGCCCATACCGCGCCTGGCGTTCAGTTTTTTGAAGGCACCTGGGAAGAGCTGCTGGCAACGGCCCAAAAGCAGGGCAAGCTCATTTTTGTGGATGTGTACACGGACTGGTGCCCGCCCTGCAAACAGATGGACCGGGAAGTGTTCCCGCTGAAAGAGGTCGGCGACAGCTACAATTCGATGTTCATCAACTACCGGCTGGACGCGGAAAAAGGCGAAGGCGTGGCGCTCGCGAAAAAGTTCTCCGTAAAAGCCTATCCCACGTATCTCTACCTCGACGCGAAAGGATCGCTGCTGCACCGCGCGGTAGGTTTCCAGTCACCGGACATGCTGGCGGCCCATGCGAAAAAAACGGTATCCGCCAGCACCGCCGTTAATTCCATCAGTTCTTTCGAACATGCCTTTGCATCGGGGAAACGCGATGCCACGTTCCTGCGCGCTTACCTGCAGCGTATGGCGGAGCTGGGGCTGGACAATACTTCCGTGCTGAACGTTTATTTTGAAACGATGCCGCCAAGCCGGCTCTCCACGCCGGAAGAGCTGGCCTATCTCGGCGAACGGATCGTCAGCGCGCGTGCCAATGCGCTCGATTTTGTGATGGCGCATTTGGATGAGCTGAATGAAGAACAAAAGAAAAAAACCGCTGCGCATTTGTATTCCGGCGCACTGTATAATGCGGTGGGCACGGCGCTGAAAGAAGGGCGGCCTGCGGAAATGAAACAGATGATGACGTATATCGGTCAGCTGGAACCCTTGCTGACGGCGCAGCAGCAGGCCGGTGTGGAACGGATGCGCATGCTGTATTACGGGGCGGTAAAAGATATTCCGCGGCTGAAAGCAACCGGTTACAGGATCGTGGGCCGGTCGATGGACATCCCGCTGGATTCCATCCGCGCGGAAGATGAGAAGCTGTACGCGCAAACGATGAAACCCTTTCTCACGGGAGAACAGGACAGCACGAAGATCCCCGGTTTCCAGGAAGAAAAACAATACATCGTCAATCAGTATTCCCGCAAAGTCGTGATGCCTTTATACGAAACGGCCACCGCTTTCGCGGACGCGTTGGAGCCGAAAGATCCCGCGCTGGCGGATGCATTGCGCTGGGTGGAACGGGTAAGGGAATTGATGCCCGCCGATGCCGCGCGGTTTGAGGGGCTGCTGAACAAATTGCGCGCGATAGCGCCTTAACGGAAGCATCCGTATGCCGTTTCAAAAGCGGACAGATCGCATTCCAATGCCTGCCGGTCCCAATTCCCCGTATTCGCCGCCGCTTCATAAGTGGATTGCAAAAAGGCCATCAGCGTGGCTTCCGGGTCGGCGGACTGCTGCACTACGGAATAAGGCAACAAAAATTCTCCCATTTCAGGACTGAAAAAAGCGCCTTCCGGCTGCACCGGCTGCTCCGCGAAGGCGGGCGCGGCGGGGTAAGCGTACGCATAAAAAGCGGCCTGCGGGTATTGATCGCTGCCGGGCCAGAAACCGCAGGAGCTGACTTCTTTGGAATAGGCTTCCTGCATCACTTTGGCCGGCATATTGGGCGCACTGCCCTGGTGCTGCGGCGCATCGCGGCCTGAAAAACGCGTCACCGCCAGGTCGAAGGCGCCCCAGAAAAAATGTACCGGGCTGCATTTGCCGGTGAACCGCGTGCGGAAACGCGTGAGCACCGTATGCACGTTTACCAGCGCCTGCCAGAAGGTCTGCATCTGCGCAACGTCGTACGAGCCGTGCACGCGGTCTTCCGCGAAAGGAACGGCATTCTCCATCTCGCTGGGCATGCCGTTGATGGAAACGTCTATCTTCAGCAGCTTCAGCTTTTCAAACAGCGCCTGGTAAAAATCCGCGACGGTCATCGGCTTTAATTCCAGCGATTCCTGCCGCCCCTCGCTGGTGGCGATATGCAGCCGGTGACGCACAAAATCGAAATCGATCCCGAAGATGCCGTGCGCATACGGCATGCTGCCGGTGCCAAGACCGCAGGGGTTTACGTACAGCGTTACATGCCACGAATGGTTGAGCCATGGCATCGTCCGCAGCCTGATCTTGCCCACGATCTGCGTCCAGAGGTGAACGGTGGCGAGCGTGTCTTTCCAGCGCTGATAATCGAGTACGGGCCAGTTGTTTTGCATATAAAAAGAAGTGTTTTCCTATCATAACAAAAAACAACGCGTTAAGTTGTGCTTTACAGCCGTTCGGAACAACCGTGCAACGGGCTGGTTGTGATGAAATTACATTCAGCCAAAATGTGCCGCGCGAATTTGCGGGCAACGAACCAAAACAATTTTTTAATATTGTAACAACGAAGGGTCTACTCAACACAAGAAGTTTTATCAACCACATTATGGATCACGCATACAGCCAACTGACGGACGCGGAATTGGCAGGCTTGATGAAGTCTGGCGACCAGTCTGCGTTTGCGCAGATCTATGAGCGTTACTGGCGCGTCATCTACGGGCATGTGTACAAGATGCTGCTGGATGAGGAAGAAGCGAAGGACGTGATACAGGAAGTGTTCAGCGAGATATGGATCAAGCGGGAGCAGCAGTATTCCAATCTTGCAGGTTACCTGTACGTATCGGCCCGGCATAAAGTGATCAACCTTATCAGGAAAAACAAATTCCATAGCGCTTACCTCGACGCGCTCGGCCGTTTCGCCAGCGAATGCAGCACCGCCACGCTCGAGCAGCTCGACGAAAAAGACCTCGCCGCGGCCATCGAACGCGAGATACAGGGGCTTCCGCCGAGAATGAAAGAGATATTCGAATTGAGCCGGAAAGAAAATCTCAGCTACAAAGAGATCGCCGGGCGCCTCGGCATATCCGACAAAACCGTAAAAAAACAGATGCACAAATCCCTGCAGCAGATCAGGCTGAACCTGAAAGATGCGGGCGCCGTGGCCATCGTTCTGCTGGCCTGGATACGCTGACGGAAAATTTTTTTTATCCGGGTACTACCTTCCCCTTTTCCGGTTGTCTTATTATTAAAGCCGCCCTCCGGGCATAATACAATTACCGTGGACCAACAACAGGCAGAAGAACTTTTGACGAGATACGCCAACGGCACCGCCAGCGATGCCGAACGGGCCATGGTAGAGCGTTGGTACGAATCGGAAGCGGCCCGCAGGAAGCTCGGTAACGAACATCATTTCGAGCATCTCAACGCGGAGATATGGGCGGGCACGCTGCAAAAAGCGGGCATCGAACGCCCTGCGGCGCGCCGCAGGATGCTGCCGTTCTACCGGGTTGCGGCCGCAGCCGCGGTACTGGTGCTGATCGCGGCGGGTTTGCGCTGGTTCCAGAGCGGCCGTCAAACGGCGAATATAGAACAGCCTGTCGTTGCGCAGCAGCAAATACTGCCCGGCAGCAACAAAGCCGTGCTCACGCTGGGCAACGGCACCGCCATATCGCTTACGGACGCGGCGAAAGGGGAGCTGGCACGGCAGGGAAGCACGCGCATCTCCAAAACAAAAGAAGGACAGCTGGCCTACGAGCCCGGCACGGGCGGAGAAGCGGCCAGCCGGAATACGATCAGCACCCCGCGCGGCGGGCAATACCGGATAGACCTGCCGGACGGCAGCCGGGTTTGGCTCAATGCCGCGTCGTCGCTTACGTTCCCCGCTTCGTTCGCAGGCTTGCAGGAGCGCAGCGTGGAGCTTTCCGGGGAAGCGTATTTTGAAGTGGCGGAAGACGCCAATAAACCCTTCCGCGTGATCAGCGGCGGACATAGGGTGGAAGTGCTGGGCACGCATTTTAACGTGAACGCTTACCACGACGAGCCGGAGATCAAGACCACGCTGCTGGAAGGCGCCGTGAAAGTGAACGGCAGCCTGCTGAAACCCGGCCAGCAATCCGTAATGCGCAACGGCGCGCTGAGCATAAGAAAAGCGGATACCGAAATGGAAACCGCCTGGAAGAACGGCGAGTTCATTTTCGACGGGCAGGATTTCAGGACCGTGATGCGCATGATCTCCCGCTGGTATGATGCGGACGTGGTGTATGAGTACGATCCCAAGCCGTTCCGCATCGGCGGTATCGTATCGCGCAGCAGGAGCATAGAAGAAGTGCTGAAAATGATAGAAGTGACCGGCGAAGTAAAGTTCAGGATAGAGGACGGGAAGATCAAAGTGGTCAGATAAACCGAATAAATACCAGTACGCCCTGGCATGAGACGCCTTTTTATAAAGGCCGGGGCATTTATCAACTAAAATACCGCAATTGAATGGTCAAAAAAATTACCGGGACAGGTAAGCGGACCCGCTATGCCTCCATGTTCCCGTTCGTTATGAAAATCGCCTTTGCGATGCTGTTAAGCGCCGCTTTACAGGCAAGCGC
>JBQCFV010000298.1:0-7311 GCA_051958695.1 Chitinophaga sp.
TGTTACCGCATCCGGTTGGTCAGTGAATTCATCCGCAACTGTCCCACCAGCTCGTCGTTTCGCGCGCCGAGGGCTTTGTAGTACACCAGCACGGTGTATGCGTTTTCCGTTTCCCACCAGTTGCCTTCCGTCAGCTCCGTGCTGAACTGGTTGTTGGTCCTGTCGATCAGGCCGTACACATAATTGTAATACCCCTGCTTGAGGAATAATGCGCCTTCATAAGCCTGTTTGGCGCCGTTCCAGGTCATTTTGTTGAAGTCGTTGCACTCGTAGTCCGTCATCTGCCCGAAGATGTACATATCATACCCGGCATAGGGCTCTTTCATGGGGAAAGTGAAATCCACCCGCGCCTAGTCGCCCTCGAAATTCGGGTCATAATCTTCAATGGTAGCGGGATAGAACATGCCGTTGATATCTTTGAGATATTGATACACGGCATTGTCCCTCGGGAAGTCGGGCATTACATGCACATCGGTGCCGTTGCGTTTGTAGTCGGTTTTCGCGACCCGTTCCGTCTGCAGCCGGAAGCTGCGGAGATCGACCCACCGCCATTCGCGCATGGCGGGAAAGATGCAGTCCTGCTCGGCGTTGTATTCGATCACATCGCCTTTGATGAACATCGGTTTGATGTTGGTCACGGCATTGTCCCACCTGAAATTCTGCATGATCACGATCTTCAGCTGCTCGAAAGGGTTCTGGAGGTTGAGCCCTTTGGTGTTCACCTGCACGTTGATCTTCTGGCTGTTTTTGAAAAGCCTGGGATTGGTGGGCTGCGAGATCCAGCCGGTAACGCCGGCCCTGTTATTGATCACCATCAGCCTGCGGGTGAAGGCGAGGTGCGTGGTATCTCCGTCCAGGTAAACTTTCAGGATGTAATTGCCTGCGCGCGTAGGCTGGCAGGTTTTATTGGGAATGCTCACCTTGTAGTGCACATATTTCTGCAGCGCGATGCTGGAGAAGCGGTAATCCCTGATCTGGTTCTCTGAAAAGCCGCGGAGATATTCGATGGTGTTGAGCTGGGCGGGCGTCCAGTCGGCATTGCAGAGCACGAGGGTATAATAATATGTGCGCACCTCGTTCATCAGGTCGTCGAAATGCAGCTCGAGCGTTTCCCCGCTGTTGAGCGCAATGATGGGGAGCCCGAGATAATCCCCGGGCGGGGTGAACTTGACCGTTCTGATGTTCTGATGATAAATATGATCCGGGGTTATGCGGTTTACCTGGGCTTGTACATCAGTGAAAACGAACATCGCGGCAACGGCGAAGCATACAAGTGCAACTGTCCTCATAAGTGTAATTTACAATGAATTTCTAAATTCTTAAATTGCACCATGCGCGTATCCATGTTCATCGCCGGGAAGATCGCCTTCAACCGGTTCTCTTCCTTCACCAGGTTCATCATCAATATCGCTCTGGCCGCTACGGCTTTCAGCGTGGCGATCATGATACTCGCCACCGCGATGATCAACGGTTTCCAGCAGGTCATTTCCCAGAAGATCTTCAGCTTCTGGGGCCATATGCACGTGACCCAATACCAGATCAATTCCGGGCCCCTGGCGGAACAAACGCCTTTCCCGCAGGACCCCGCCTTCCGCAAAAAGATCACCGCCCTGCCGGTTGTGACGGAGGTGAACGAGTTCGCCACCAAATCGGTGATCGTCAAAAAAGGACGGGAAACGGAAGGCATGATCTTCAAAGGCATCGGCCCGGACAGCAAACCCGAATTTCTTCAGGAAGGCCGCCCCATCCGGTTTGCAGACAGCGGGTATGCCTCCGAGGTGATCGTGTCCGCAAGCACCGCCGCGCTGCTGAAGCTGAAGCTGAACGATGCGGTGATCGTGTATTTCGTGCGGGGCGACGGGCTGCCGCCGCGTGCGAGAAAGCTCACCATCTGCGGCATATACAAAACCGGTATCGAAGAATACGATAAAACCTACGTCGTTGGCGATATCAACCTCATCCGCCGGCTGAACGACTGGGCGCCGGACGATATCGGCGGCTACGAAATATTCCTCACCGATTACCGCCTGATAGACAGCGCCCGCGCGCAGATCGGCGATCTGCTGCCCAGCGAGCTCGCCATCCGCAGCATGCAGGAAGTATACCCCAACATCTTCGACTGGCTCGGCCTTCAGAACAAAAACGAGATCATCATCCTTATCATCATGGTCATCGTAGCAGTGATCAACATGATCACGGCCATTTTGATACTGATACTCGAGCGCACCAATATGGTGGGCATCCTCAAAGCGCTGGGCATGCGCAACGGCGCCATCCAGGGCATTTTTATATACCAGGCGGCTTATATCACGCTGGCGGGCATTATTATCGGGAACGTGCTCGGTATCGGGCTTGCCTTTTTGCAGCAGTCCACCGGCTTTTTGAAGCTGCCGGAGGAATCGTATTACATGTCCGTGGCGCCCATTGCGATACAATGGTGGAAAGTGGCGCTGATAAACGGCGGCACTTTGCTGATATGCGTGCTGGTACTGGTGATCCCAAGCCTGCTGATCCGGAAGATACTGCCGGTCAAAGCTATCCAGTTCAAATAAGAAGACGGCCGCAGATAATACCGGCGGCCACCGCGGCGTTCAGGGATTCGGCCTGGCCGGTGCGGGGAATGGTGATGTGATGGCTGCTGCGTTTCAGCACTTCCTCGCTGAGCCCGCGCGATTCGTTGCCGATGAGGATGATGCCTTCTCTGATGGGTTTGGTATGGATGATATTGTCGCCATGCAGGGTGGCGGCGTAGGAGGGGATTCCCGGGAATCGGTCCAGCAGCTCCGCGATGCCATGCACGATCACGGGCACGCGCATGATGCTGCCCATGGTGGCCTGGATGGTTTTGGCGTTATACGCGTCCGCGCTGTCCGGCGAGCATACGATCTGCCGGATGCCAAACCAGTCGGCTATACGAATAATGGTGCCCATATTGCCGGGGTCCTGTATGGTTTCGCGGGCGAGGGTGATGTTCCCTTCGGGTTGAAGGGCGGGTGCTTTGGGAATGTTCACGAGCGCAAGC
The DNA here is from genome assembly GCA_051958695.1 of Chitinophaga sp. Taxonomy (GTDB): domain Bacteria; phylum Bacteroidota; class Bacteroidia; order Chitinophagales; family Chitinophagaceae; genus Chitinophaga. Next base: position 3,023 of record JBQCFV010000298.1, read on the forward strand.
GCCCGGTTGGGGGTGGAAAGGGAAGAAAGCTGCCTGAGCACGGGCGGCTCCACTTCCTGAACGTCAATATCGACGGCGCTTTCGGCGAGCTGCCGGTGGTCGAGCAGCCAGTCGCGCGTGGCATACACGGCTTTTACGTCCCGGCGGTCCTGGAGCAGCTCCTGCACGATCTTGTCTCCCTCAGCCACAAACTGGCCAAATTTTTGACGGTTTTTTTTGTGCTGTAATGAGACAATATATTTAATTTGCGCCTTTGATAACATGGGGTCAAACCTACAAGAAATCCGGCATTCAGCCAACAACCCCCGTATTCAGGGCTACCCGTTAATTCAATGCACCAGTGAAGAAAAAGACATACCCATCATACATGAATGTGCCGGGAACGGTGGTGTTGCTGATGGTATGCCTGCTGCTGAACGCCTGCTCCAATACCAAATACCTGCAAAAAGACCAGAGCCTGCTGATCAAAACCGGCGTGAACATCAACGGCGAACTTTCTTCCACCGAAAAAACGGACCTGAAGAACGATCTCAATTCCCGCTCACTCATGCTGCAGCAGCCCAACCAGAAAGTGCTGGGCACCCGCCTGAAAGTGTGGCTGTACAACCAGAAGAACTACGACAAAAAAAGCAACTGGTTCTGGAACCTCATGCTCAGCGAGCGCAACCTCCAGGCCCCCGTGATCTACGATTCGCTCAAAACGGCGGAAACGGCGGAGCGTATGAAGTCGTACCTCAACAACCAGGGATATTTTTACGCCACCATCGGTTACAACCAGCAGACGAAGGGACAGAAAACCACCGTCAAATACGAAGTGAACACCGGCAAAAATTTCGTGATCAAAAAGATCACCTACGACATACCGGATACAGCGATCGCCCGCGTGGTAAAGGAAGGGGAGCGTTTTTCGCTGCTGCACGTCAATGCGCCGTACAAAGCGTCGGACATCAGCAGCGAGCGCGAACGCCTCATGCGCCTCATCCGCGACGCGGGGTATTTTAAGTTTAACCGCGACCTTATCACCTTTTCGGTGGACACGCTCAACAAATCGCTGTTCGTAGACCCGCTGAACCCTTTCGAAATAATGCCCTCCGTGCTCAGCGCCGATCAGAAACCCACGCTGGACGTGGAAGTGGTGATCAAAAACCCGGAAGATTCTTCCAACGACCTCACCAAACGGTTCTACATCAGCAAAATTTATGTGTTCCCCGACATCCTGCTGCAGGAAAGCGTGAACGATTCCACCTTCAGCACTACCAACAGCCGCTTCCTGACCATCAAATACCACCAGAACATCATCAGGCCGAGAGTGCTCACCCGAGCCATCCAGCTGCGGCCCGGCGCACGGTATTCGACGGAGGAATACAACAACACCGTGAACCGCCTCTTCGATCTCAACATCTGGCAGTTCGTGAACGTGCAGTACAAGGATGTGAAAGACAGCACCCAGAAGCTCGACGCGTACATCCAGCTGACGCCGCGCAAAAAACAGGAGCTGAGCGCGAATATCGACCTCACCACGGGCAGCCAGTATTTCCTTGGCAGCAGCGTGTCTTTCGGCTACCGTCACTTCAACCTCAACCGCGCGGCGAACGAATTGCACATCACGCTGAAAGGCGGCCTGGAAGTGATCCGGAACGAACAGAACAAATTCGAGATGCAGGCGCAGGAGTACGGCATCAATGCGGACCTTTTATTGCCGCGTTTCATCATTCCCTTCCGCGTGCGGCAAAACAACCGCTCCACGTCCAAAACCAGGATCTCCGCGGGTTTCAACAACCTGCGGCGTATCGGCAAATTCAATATCCGCACGGTAAACGGCGCGTTCGGCTACGAGTGGCGGGAATCGCTTTACAAAAGCTGGAACGTGAAACCTTTTACGTTAAACTACGTGGGCGTGGTGCTCAACCCCACTTTCAAAACGGAGGTGGTAGACCAGAACCCTTACCTGCAAAGGAGTTTCGAGCCCGCGTTCATCGGCGGCGAAGCGGTTACCTATACCTTTAGCAACAACGATCTTTTCCATAAAAAACAGAACACTTTTTTCAGGGCCACGGTGGAGGAATCAGGCTTGTGGCTGGAAGGGGTGAACAGTCTTATCAGCGGCGTAACCGGTGCGAGGCAGAACCTCGAAACGCTGGCGAAAGTGAAGATCTCGCAATTCGTAAGGCTGGACGCGGATTACCGCCATTACTGGAACTATCCTAAAACGGCCGTGGCTACACGCGCTTATGCGGGAGTAGGCATCCCTTACGGGAAAAGCGACGTGTTGCCATACATCCGCCAGTTCACGGCGGGCGGGCCTAACAGCATCCGCGCATGGCGGCTGCGCACGCTCGGTCCCGGCTCGTTTGTGGACACTACGGAAACCGCGCAGCTGTTCCCCGACCAGACCGGCGATATGAAGCTCGAAGGCAATGTGGAATACCGCTTCGACCTGCTGCGCCTCTTCGGTGGCAGCATGTATCTCAAAGGCGCCACCTTCCTCGATATCGGTAACATCTGGATGCTGAAGAAAGATACCCTGCGCAACGGCGCGGAGTTCCAGTTCAAAAATCTCTACAATCAGCTGGCGATCGGCACGGGCGCGGGTTTACGGCTGGATTTCAGCTATTTTGTGATCAGGCTCGATTGGGGCATTCCCCTCAAAAAACCATACCCCACGCAAAACAAAAACGGCTGGTACATCGGCGAATGGTCGCTTGGAGACAGCCGCTGGCGGCGGGACAACATCATCTGGAACGTAGCGATCGGCTACCCGTTCTGACGCTCCTGCGTTTTTTTATACCTTTCAATAAATTCGTTCACATCTATCGCGTCTTCCAGCCGGAACGTCCCGATGCGGGTACGGCAAAGGCTGCTCAAATGCGCGCCGCAGCCCACCGCCGCGCCAAAGTCGTGCGCCAGCGAACGGATATAAGTGCCCGTGCTGCACTGCACCCTGAAATGCACCACTGGCAATTCCACCGCCGTGATCTCGAAAACATGTATAACGATGGAACGCGGTTCCACCTTCACTTCCACGCCCTGCCGCGCGAGATGGTAGATGGGTTTGCCGTTTTGTTTGATGGCGGAATGAATGGGCGGCAATTGCTGCTGCGGGCCGGTGAATTTGTCTGCGATGGCCTGCAGTGCGGCTTTGTCCAGCTGCGGTACCGGCTGATGGTCCTGGGGTTCCGATTCCAGGTCGTAGGTAGGCGTAACGGCGCCGAGGGTAAACGTGCCGGTGTATTCTTTTTCCTGCGCCTGGTATTCGTTGATCTTTTTGGTCATTTTACCGGTGCAGCAGATGAGCAGTCCGGTCGCCAGCGGGTCCAGCGTGCCGGCGTGGCCTATTTTGGCTTTGGTGGTATTGCGGATCTTGCGCACCACGTCAAACGACGTCCATGTGAGCGGTTTATTGATCAACAGCACTGCGCCTTCCTGGAAATTTTGTGTTTCGGGCATTTTGCAAAGATAATGCGTATCAGGCGTTTTTCTTTGAGGCAAGGAAGGTGATCATCAATCCCATCAGGGCGATCACCGCGAATGACCATCGCAGCCCGGCGGCTTCCGCGATAAAACCGATGATGGGCGGCCCTGCAAGAAAACCAAAGAAACCGAGCGTGGAAACGGCCGCCAGCGCCATGCTTTGTGACATGGTGGAGCTTTTGCCCGCCGCGCTGTACACCAGCGGTATCACGGTGGAAACGCCCAGCCCCACAAGGAAAAATCCCGCTGCCGCGGGAAGAGGGTAGGGAAGAAGAACGGAGAGCAGTAAACCTGCAGCGGTGAGCAGCCCGCTGCCGCGAAGCATGCCCGTAATGCCGTAACGCCGCGTGAGCCAGTCGCCCGCCAGCCTGCCCGAAGTGGTGGCGGCGGTGAACGCCATAAAGCCCATGGTCACCTGTCCTGGCGCGGCTTCTACCGCTTTTGCAAAATACACGCCGCTCCAGTCGTACATCGTGCCTTCGCAGATCATACAGCAAAAAGCGATCACGCCGAGGCCGATGAGCGTTCTGTCAGGCTTTACGAACACCGGCGGCCGCGAAACGCCGATCGGCTGCGCCTGCTCCGGCAGCGTGTAACGGTACGCGACGCCCGTAATGATCAAAGCGAGCACGGAGATAAAAAAGAAATGCATGAGCGGCGGGATAAAAAGGTTCACCATCACCGTACCGATGCCCGCGCCCGTAAGCCCCGCCAGGCTCCACACCGCGTGGAAAGACGACATGATGGTTTGCCCGTACAGCGCTTCCACGCTCACCGCCTGCGTGTTCACCGAAATATTGCCGAGGTTACCGATAAAA
>JBQCFV010000299.1:0-3817 GCA_051958695.1 Chitinophaga sp.
TCCAGTTTCAAAAGGAAGCATGAATGCAAATTTTCTAAAAAAGCTGAGCACATTGCCCTGAAACACACCGTCCAGTTCTTTTTTAGAAAATTTGCATTCATGCTTCCGCCCCCCTCCAGAGGGTTTCTTCGTCTTCTTCACGGCACTCCCTGATATCTTCGCCCAGCAGGCTTTTCCCTACCCTGCATTCAAGGCATCGTTTTTTATCGCAGTAATATTGTTTGAGCTGCAGCAGGCTTTGTGAGTCTTTTGCGGTGATGGCCGGTACATGTTCGTCCGTCCAGCCGCGGATGATGTGGTTGTTTTCGGCGGGGAGGTCTTCCAGCAGGTGCAGTGCGCGTTGCTGGTATGCGGGCAGGCGCATGTGTTTGCCGTAGAGGTAGAGCAGCGGTGCAATGGCGTTGATGATAAGGTGATGAAGGATGTGTTTGCCCGGGGCCGAGGTGCGCACCGAGGGTATGTCGAGGCGGTAGTGAAACTGCCAGTAGGCGGAGGGTTCGGCCTGCAGGAGCTTTTCGAGGGCCGGCAGGCTGGCCGTGTCGAGCAGGCTGGAGAAAAAATGGGGGGCGGTATGCAGCAGGGCCGCGAAATGGGCGATCCGCAGGCTGGGAAAAGAGGTCGGGCGCATGCGGAGCCATTGCCACCGGTAGGCGGGCATCGGTTCGAGGCCGTGTTTATGTTGCAGGAAGCGGTATTCCGTTTGCAGGTCTTTTGGATATTCGTCGTGAAAAGCGGTTTCAAGCATACCGGCCTGGCCGAAAAGCAGGGCTTCGAGACGGTGATGGTGCAGGCGGGTGCGTGCGAGCAGCATAAAAGGAACGGATTGCACCAGCCCGAGGAACGGAGCGGTGTTCACCGGCATGCCGTAACTCTGCGCCATGGCGCGGGTACACACTTCCTCCCAGTTGAAGCGGGTTTGTTCCAGCCAGCTGCGGTACATTTCCGTTTTGCGGGCGAACCTTTCTTCGATGAGCCTGGGTTTCCAGCTTTCCCATATTTCTTCCGGCACGCGGTGCAGTAACGGGGCGCAGGGTATAAAAGCGGCGTGGTCCATCAGGTGCCGGTAACGGCGGAGCAGTACTTTCGGGATGCGGTGCTGCAATTCCAGCACGGGTATATGCGGGGCTGCAGCTATCACCGGCGCCTGGCGGGCGCTTTTGCGGGACGGCGTTCCGCCCTGCGCGGGCTTTTCCGGAAGATCATGCTCGAACACGACATGAAGGATCACGTTATGATACCTGGGATTGTGCTGGTGACCGTGGCGGCGCCAATCGGACGTTCGGTAATGCAATTCCACGTTTCCCGCCCATTCTATACCGGCGATGCGGAGGCGGGCGGCGGTGAAATCGGGACCGCCGTCGCGGTTGAGCTGGCCGCGGTCCAGGATCGTGACGGGTTCCCCGGTAACGGTGGCGAGATTAAAGGGGTCGAAATGCCCGGACAGCCAGATATACTGGAGCAATGCCTCCGAGCAAAGCGGGTTAACAGACAACATAAAAAAGTATTGCTTTCGGTTAATAAATTACTACAAAAATTAGTAAAAATCGAAATTCGCACGAGGTATTTGGAAAATTGCCGTTTCTGCCCTTAACTTTGCGCAAGTTCTTAAACATCACTTATCCAGAAAGGCAGAGGGTACTGGCCCTGCGAAGCCTTAGCAACCAATTCCGCCGGCAGGCGGGAAAAAGGTGCTAATTCCGGCCCCGGAAGGGGAAAGATAAGTTGGCAGAGGTTTACATTTCGCAATCATGATATTTGCAAGGCCCTTCCAACCCCGGAAGGGCTTTTTTATTTCCATCTGACATAAGCTGAGATTTTTGAATCACATTTGTTACAGTGAACCGCAACGGCGTGCCGTTTCGTAAAACAATCACCAACCACGAGGTAAAATATGAACAGATGACACCAAGCCCTGCGAGGTTACATCTGACAATTGAAATCAAATAATAACAGATGAAACCATCTACCCAACTGATCCATAGCATCCCCGTAGATGAGCTCACGGGAGCGATCTCCGTGCCGATCTACCAAACCTCCACGTTCGTGCAGGAAAGCCCCGGCATCAACAAAGGGTTTGAATTTTCGCGCGCCAACAATCCCACGCGAAAAGTGCTGGAAGACCTCATCTGCAACCTGGAAGACGGGTACGCCGGTTTCGCCTTCGCCAGCGGCATGAGCGCCATCGACGCCGTGCTCAAGCTCCTCAAGACCGGCGACGAGATCATGGCCGTGGAAGATACTTACGGCGGCATCTTTTCCATCTTCAACAGCATGTTCGAAAGGTTCGGCATCAAAGTGAATTTCGTGGACATGAGCGATACCGATAAAGTGCTCGAAAAGATCACCGCCAAAACAAAGATCATCTGGCTGGAATCGCCCACCAATCCCACACTCAAAATCTCCGACATCAAATCCATCAGCAAGATCGCCAAACAGCACAACATCCTGCTGGTGGTGGACAATACCTTCAGCACTCCCCTGCTGCAAAAGCCTATTCCGTTAGGGGCGGACATCGTGATACATAGCGCCTCCAAATACCTCGCCGGTCATACCGACGTGATCGCCGGCCTCGTGGTGGTAAATTCAAAAGCGCTGGCGGACCAGGTGAGGTTCAACCAGAACATTTCCGGCAGCATCCTCAGTCCCTTCGAAGCCTGGCTTACCATCCGCGGCATCGAAACGCTGAGCCTCCGGCTGGAAAAACAATGCGCCAACGCGCTGGCCGTCGCTACCTGGCTGGCGGACCATCCGGCGGTGGACAAAGTGTTCTACCCCGGCCTCGCCACGCATAAAAATCATCACATCGCCCGCAAACAACAAAAAAGCTACGGCGGCATGGTGAGCTTTTCGCTGAAGGAAGACCAGATCAAGAACGCTATCCGCATCGTGAACACCACCAAGCTGTTCAAGCTCGCGGAAAGCTTCGGCGGCGTAAAAAGCATGCTGAACCATCCCGTTACGATGACGCACCGGAACATTCCCGAGGAGTTCCGCAAAAAGGCAGGCCTGCAGGAATCCTGCATCCGCCTTTCCATCGGCATCGAAGATGCGGAAGACCTTATCAACGACCTTAAACAAGCATTGGATAAACTAAATCAGCCTATCGGCAAACAAATTACCGTACTGCAATAACTATGGAAAAAAAGAACATCAATCTCGGCATCTTCGGTTTTGGCTGCGTGGGTCAGGGCCTTTATGAAGTGCTGAACCGTACAAAAGGTATCAACGCAAGGATCAAAAAAATCTGCATCAAAGACCCTAACAAACCCCGTCCGATAGACATGAGCTATTTTACGACGGATCCGAACGATATCCTGGACGACCCTACCATCGACGTGGTGGTGGAGCTGATCAACGACACCGACGCGGCCTTCCGCATCGTGAGCACCGCCCTGAAGAACGGCAAAGCCGTGGTAAGCGCCAGCAAACGGATGATCGCCGAAAACCTCCCCGCGCTGTACCAGCTGCAGGTGGAGAACAAGGTGCCGTTCCTTTACGAAGCGTCCAGCTGCGCCAGCATTCCCATCATCCGCAACCTCGAGGAATATTACGATAACGACCTGCTGAACGCGGTGGAAGGCATCTGCAACGGCAGCACCAACTACATCCTCACCAAAATATTCGAAGAGAACCTCAGTTTTGAAACGGCGCTGCGGCAGGCGCAGGACCTCGGCTTCGCGGAAACCGACCCCACGCTCGACGTGGAAGGCTTCGATCCGAAGTTTAAGATCGTGATCCTGCTGCTGCATGCTTTCGGCACGTTCGTAAAACCGGAAGAAGTGTTCAACTTCGGCATCAACCATCTCAACGACTTCGA
>JBQCFV010000300.1:0-9130 GCA_051958695.1 Chitinophaga sp.
CAGCTGCTCGACCTCTGCCTGAAAGACCAGCAGATCACCTATTCGCTGGAAGGCAACAGTTTCGTGATAAAAAGAATGCCGGAGCCTTTGCCCGCCGCACCGCCCGAACAGGAAGACAGCACGGTGAACATCAACGGCCGCGTAACGGGCTCCGACAATACCCCGCTGCCCGGCACCACCGTGCTGGTAAAAGGCACGCGGAAAGGCACGCAGACCAACGACCAGGGCGTATTTGCGCTAAACGGCGTACGCCCCGGCGCAACACTCGTGTTCAGCAATATCGGTTTTGTAAGCCAGGAAGCGGCGGCGCCGGCCAATGGGCGCCCGTTGAACATCGTGCTGCAGGAAGACACGAAGAATTTCGCGGAGATCGTGGTAGTGGGTTACAGCGCAAAAAAAAGAAACGAGCTTACCAGCGCGGTGAGCACCGTGTCCGCCGAAAAACTGAAGGACGTAACCACCAACGACGTTGGCGCTATGCTGCAGGGCAAAGTGGCCGGTCTGCAGGTGGTGAACAGCTCCGGCGTGCCCGGCGCGGCCGCGGAGATCAGGCTCAGGGGCGTATCGTCCGTGAACGCTTCGCAGAGCCCGCTGTACGTGGTAGACGGCATCATCGGCGGCAGCTTCGACCCGAATGACGTGGAAAGCATCAGCGTGCTGAAAGACGCGGGCGCCACCGCCATGTACGGCTCGCAGGCCAATGCCGGCGTGATCATCGTAACCACCAAAAAAGGCGGCGGTGGCAAAACGCAGTTCGAAGCAAGGGTGACGGCGGGCTTCCGCACTGCCGACCTCGGCAAGATCAAGATGATGAACGGCAGCCAGCTGTACGAACGGCATAAAGAATTTTACCGCGACTACATTCCCGGCAATGACGATAATTCCTACAAAATAGACCTGCTGAAATTCTACGCCGAACGTCCCCGCGAGCTGCGCAACCAGAACTACAGCTGGCTTTCCGCGATGTTCCCTTCAGCCCCGATGCAGAACGTTCACATTTCTGCGCGCGGCGGCAATGAAAAAAACGATTATTACACGAGCATCACCTATTATAACGAAAAAGGCACTTTCCTCAATACGGATTTCAAACGCATCAACCTGCGCGGCAATTCCACGCACCGCTTCTCGAAAAGCGTGAGCGTGACCAACAACATCAACCTCAACGCCGCCAGCGGCAAGAGCTTCAACTACGAAGACGTATTCTACGCATACCTCAACATGCCCTGGGACAATCCTTATGATGAGAACGGGCAGCCGGTGTACGTAGACGGTACCACCACGGCCAAATGGTGGTCGCGCGATAAAACGAATCCCATCCACACGATCCGCAATTCCAACCATCCCTACAAAAGCTTCAGCATGAACTACGACCTGGGGCTGAACGTGCAGATCACGGACTGGCTTTCGTTTTCCAGCACCAACCGCGCGGCGGTGAACTACAACAAGTCCACCGACTTTTATTCTCCCGTGGTGGCCGGTCTGTATCACAACACCGGTTTCCTCAACGAGCTGGGCATCCTGAGCTATGGTTTTATTTCCACCGACCTACTCAGGTTCAGCTTTACGCGCGGCGATCATTCCATCAGCGGCCTCGCGGGCGTGGCGATAGAGAACAGCAAAACGGAAGCCGTTGGCGCATCCGGAAAAGGCTTGCCCACCGGGCTTTCCGTGCTGAACGTTGTGTCCAACAGCCAGCTGGTGAACGGGTACAACGACCAGGCTATCCTGCAGTCGCTGATCTCGCAGGTGAGCTATGGTTACAAGGATAAATATTTCCTTACCGGATCTTACCGCGTGGACGGTTCCACCGCTTTCCCTTCCAGCAAACGGTACGGTTCCTTCCCCGCTATTTCCGCCGCATGGCTGGTGAGCAACGAAGGGTTTTTGCAGGACAACGGGATCGTGAACAACCTGAAGATCCGCGCCAGCTATGGTGTTACCGGCACGCAGGATATAGGATCTTCCCGATACCTTGGATTGTATTCGCTGAGCAGCCAGTACCATGGCGGCACCGCAGCCATTCCTCTGCAGCTGCCCAGCCCCAACCTTACCTGGGAAAGCAAACACCAGCTGAACGCGGGCATCGACCTGGGTTTGTTCAAACGCGTAGACCTCACGCTGGACGTGTATAACAACGTCACGAAAAACCTGCTGCTGCAGGTATCGCAGCCGCTCTCCGTCGGCTTTGAGCAGCGTTGGGAAAACGCCGGCGAGATCGTGAACAAAGGCGTGGAGCTCGGCATCAGCAGCGTGAATATCAAAACGGCCAATTTTGAATGGACGACCGACTTCAACATCAACTTCAACTCCAACAAGCTGCAAAAGCTGCCCAGCGACATCACGCGCACGCAGCCTACCTGGAGCATTTCGCAGATCTACCGCAACGGAGGCAACCTGTATGAATTTTATATGCCGCGCTGGATGGGCGTAGATAAGGAAACCGGCGCGCCGCTCTGGGAAGTGCTGGAAAAAGACGCCGATGGCAAAGTGACCGGCCGCAGCACCACTTCGGATTATGCCAGCGCTACTTACCAGGAGGTAGGTTCCGCGCTGCCCAAACTGCAGGGCGGTCTTACGTCTACCTGGAAATACAAAGGCGTGGGCCTGCGGGTGAACGCGTATTTCCTTTCCGGCAATAAGGTGTTCAGCAATTCGCTCCGTTTCGTGATGAACGACGGGATGGAACCTTATTACAACCAGATCGTGCTGCCTGACGGCTACAATACCTGGACGAAGCCCGGGGACGATGCCACCGAGCCCAGTCCGCAGAACGCGGCCAATGCAACGGAAACGTCTACACGTTATTTGAAAGACGGCAGCTTTTTAGCGATCCGCAACATCGCATTGTCGTACGACCTGCCGCAACCCTGGGTGCATAGGATCGGGCTGGACGGCGTAACGCTGTCCGTAACGGCCGACAATGTGTATACGTTCACGGATTTTCTCGGCCAGGACCCTGCCACTACCATCACTTCCGGCAGTTTCGTAATGCCCGGCCTGTCCGACTTCAAATACCCGAACAACCGCCAGTACCTGTTTAACGTTAACATCCGGTTCTAGGACTAAAAATTCCGATCATGAGAAAGACATCTTATATCATCATATTTTTCATCACCCTGCTCGCCACGGGCTGCCTGAAAGACATCGACCCGAGCGACGCGCTCACCACCGGCTCGCTCACCGCCACCAAAGAGGGGCTGCAGCAGGGTTTGAACGGCGCCTACGCCTTGTTCAAAGACCACGTATCCTTCAACGGAACGGTGGACGGCAATAACATGTACCTGCGCCAGTATTTCCAGATGAGCGACTTCGCGGGCGACGATATCGTGTGCGCCCAAACCACCACCGACCCGCTGTTCTACAGCTTCTCGCTCGACCACACCGCCACGCAGACCAACAGCCGGTACTTCTGGTACATTTCCTACAAGATCATCAACGATGTGAATACCGTGCTGGAAAGCGCCGAGAAGATCGAAAACCCCGACGCGGCCATCCAGCAGCTGATCGGGGAATGTTATTTCCTGCGGGCGCTTTGCCATTTCAATCTCGTGCGTTTTTACGCCAGGCCGTATACGCACGATCCTTCCGCGCCCGGCATTATCCTGCGCACTTCCACCGAAGACCCGTCGCTGAAGGCCCGCTCAACCGTGGAGGAAGTATACAGCTCCGTGATCGCTGACGCCGAAAAAGGCGCGGAACTCATGAACCAGCCGAGAGGCGTGCAATACGGTTCGAAAGAAGCCGCATGGGCTTTGCTGAGCCGCGTGTATCTCTACAAGGAAGACAACGACAACACGATCGCGTATGCGGACAAGGTGATCGGCGCCAACCGTTTTACGCTCGAAACCGCCGCCAGCTTCCCTTCGCTTTTTGCCAACGCGCTTACCGGCAAGGAAACCATCTTTTGCGTGGCCTTCACGCCTGCGGACGATTACGGCAAGGCGGGCTCCATCGCCTCCATGCTGTATTCCGACGGCAACTCCGGCTGGGGCGAGGAATATGCTTCGCAGTCGCTGCGCGACACCATGGCCGCGCATCCGGAGGACGTGCGCTGGTCGTACATCAAACCACTGAGCGTAGGCGGCGCGATACAAAAGAAGAACGGCATCGAGATATATTATATCAGCAAATTCTCGTTCCAGGGTGGCAGTCCTACGCTGAGCTCGCCCATCCTGTTCCGCTTCGCGGAAGTGTATCTCAACAAAGCCGAAGCGGAAGCGAAAAAAGGTAACGCTGACGCCGCGCTGGACAATGTGGATATGATCCGGAAGAACCGCGGCCTGGAGAACGCTTTGTACAACCGTGTGGTGCCCGCCGGGAAAACCGCGCTGGACGTGGTGTTAAAAGAAAGAAGGATCGAGCTGGCATTCGAAGGTCACCGCAACTTTGACGTATACCGCAACAAACGCGATATGAACCGCACGTACTGGGGCTATCACCTGCCCGGGCTAAAGGAGTCGGACATCAACCTGGCCGTGCAACCCAGCAACTATCCCAATCTCATCACCAAATGGGACGCGCCGCGGATCATTTATTACGTGCCGATAGACGAAACGCAGACCAATAAACTTTGCGACCAGAATCCCTGATCCACTTAACACAAATCCAACGATCATGAAATGCATTCAATATATCTTTTTAACGCTCGCCTTCGGCAGCCTTGCGGCGGGCTGTAAAAAAGACGACGACGCTGCTCCCGCTACGGATATTTTTTACACCGTGAGCATTGCGGACAAAACGGTGACCTTTACCAACGAAACCAGTGGCGCCGTGTCGTACCGCTGGGATTTCGGCGACGGCGAATCGTCCACCGAGGAAAGTCCCGTGCACACTTATCCTTCGAAAGGAAAATACGTGCCCACGCTGTACGCCACCGCCAAGGACGGCAGCGTGAGCGAGGGCTCCACGGTAATTTACATCGCCAAAACTTCCCCCGTAAAGCTCGACGACAACAGCTTCGACGACTGGAGCACCGTGACACAATACCAGCTCACGTCCGGCCCGGCGGAAACGTTTTTCAGGAAGGCGAAATTCGATTATGACGCACAATACATTTATGTGTATCTTGAAGTAAACAGCAAGGAGTCCAACGGCGACATCTACGACTTCTACCTCGATACGGACAACAGCGCCGCCACCGGTCTGCTCACCGATATGCCCGAAGGCGGTTACGATGTATTGATGGAAGGCAGCATATTCGGCAACTGGCTGGACGTGTTCAACCACAAAGGCGCGCAGAACGCGTTCTCGTTCGAGCCGGCGGGCGTAACCGAAGCATACAGCATCGGCAACGTGGAAGAAAGCGGCGGGGTGCTGAAGTACGAGCTGCGGCTGGTACGTTCCAAGCTGAAGAACCGGGCGGCTACCCCGGTATTCAGAATCGGGAGGGTGGCCCCGAAACACGACTGGTCCGCCACGCTGGGCAAAATACCCGACCAGGGCCAGCCTTCGCTGCAGATCATTTTTGAATAATCTAACCTATGCCCATATTAAAACCCGGAGAAAGACTCTTATCACTCGACGTAATGCGCGGGATCATCATGATCCTGCTGGCTGCTGAAAGCTGCATGGTGTACCATTCGCTGGAACACCTGCAGCCCGGCTGGCTGATACAGCAATTTTTTCACCATCCCTGGCACGGCCTGCGGTTCTGGGACCTGGTGCAGCCTGCGTTTATGTTCATGGCGGGTACGGCCATGTGCATTTCCGTGGAAAGCAAGCGCAGCAAAGGTTTGCCGGAGAAAGGAATTTTCCGTCACGTGCTGGTCCGCAGCTTGAAGCTCTTCCTGCTGGGTACCGGTTTACATTGCGTGTACGCGGGAAAGTTAGTTTGGGAATTATGGAACGTGCTCACGCAATTGTCCTTCACCACGCTCGTCGCTTATTTTTTAATCGGCAGATCGTATAAGGCGCAGATCGGCGCCGCTTTGTTCCTGGTGCTGCTGAGCGATACGCTGTACCGCGTGATACAGGTCCCCGGCTTCGACCAGCCTTTCGTGCAGGGCCACAACTTTGGTGCGTGGATGGACATGGTGCTGATGGGCAAGATCAATTCCGGCGGATGGGTGGCGATCAACTGCATTCCCACCGCGGCGCATACGATCCTTGGCGTAACCGCAGGTAAGCTGCTGCTGAGCGCAGGCCCTGCAGCAGGTAAGATCAGGTCGCTGCTGATCGCGGGGATTATCGCGCTGGCCGTAGGTTACGCGCTTGATCTGAGCGGTATTTCGCCGGTGATCAAACGCATCTGCACGGGCGGGTTCATTCTCGTATCCCTTGGCTGGGTGACGCTGATACTTGCGGCGCTGTACTGGTGGATAGACGTGAAAGATCACAAACGTTTCACCTGGATAGCGGGTGTGGTTGGTATGAACTCAATCTTCATTTACATATTTTTTGAAACGGTGGGCGTCGGTTATCTCAATGATGTGGTGGGGATCTTTGTAAAGGGAGGTCTCGATATGCTGAGCGTGCCGGGATTGTGGCAGGCGGTAGTGTCCGCATTCTGCGTGTGGGTGCTGGAGTGGTATTTGTGTTACTGGTTATATAAACAGAAGATCTTTATTAAGCTATAGGAAGCCCTTTAGAGCGGCGGTCTCCGGGCCGCCGCTTTTATTTCAATATGTTTCTCACCCATTCCCCCGTTTCCTCCACGAGCAAAGGCTTCACATCCTTTTTACCCGCTTTGAAAGAATGGTCCGCCCCTTCGATCTTCACCAAAGTTGCGCCAGGCAATGCTTTGCAGACGCTTTCTATCAGCTCCCAGACCGCCAGCGTATCCTTTGTGCCCTGCAGGAAGAGCATGGGTATTTTGAGCAGTTTCAGATGTTCGGCGCGTTCGATGGAAGGTTTGCCGGAAGGGTGAAGCGGGAAACCAAAGAACACAATGCCTTTCGCCGGGCTTTCAGGATGCTCTGACAGATATTGCGAGCTCATTCTTCCGCCAAAAGACTTGCCGGACGCGAACAACGGCAGCTCCGGGTGCAACGCGTGCGCTTTCGTAATGGCTGCGGCGATGGTCTGGTGCGCTACTGCCGGCGTATCGGGCCGGAATTTTTTATGTTCCGCGAAAGGGAAATTGAACCGCAGCGTGGCAATGCCTGCCGCGGAAAGCGAAGCGGCCAGCGTTTCCATGAAGGCATGGTCCATGCCGGCGCCCGCGCCATGTGCGAGCGTAAGGATGCAAACCGGCTTTTCCGGTGCGGTATATTTGGCTGAAACGGCGCCGATAACGGGGGAAACTTCCAGCTTGAAGGTTTTCGTGCTCATGTGACCGGTTTAATCACCACGAAATTAATCAATAGAAGAATTGTTCCAACACGATCTTTCCATCTTTCACTTCATACAGCATTACCTGCGTGATCTGTATCCTTCCATGCGGCTGTACGGTGATATCCGTTTCCCTTCCCACCACGAAATGATTGCCGGACACTAAAGGGGCGCTTGTATACAGGCGGTGGACTTCCGTTATCCGGCCTACAAAATCTTTTCCTTTCCTGCGAACGTCTTCTTTTCCTTCAGCGTAGCCGAAATAGGGGGAGCCGGGCGGGTCGATGCTTCTGACGTTTTCTGCAAAAAACTCGTCCTGGATCTCGAACCATTTTTCCTGCTGCGCGAGCTCATGAAATCGGGCAGCTATTTCGTTGACGGTGAGCGGTTTTTTTTCTTGTGCCATGATCTGTATGTTTTGTATTCCAAAATTACCGCGACGGCATTACTTTGAAGGGTAGCTGTTCAGACTTTGATATGGGGCGATTTGGACAAACTATCGTCATTTTTGGTAAATTTATCTTTGTAAAAATCAACGACCATGACACTGAAAGAGACGCTTGCAGAACTCAAAGCCCTTGGCAATGAGAAGCTGCGCCAGCAGAACAAAAAACGCGGCGCCGATGATAATCAGTTCGGGGTGAAGCTGGGAGACATCCGGAAAATAGCCGACAAAATAAAAGCCAACCACGAGCTGGCGCTGGCGCTTTGGGAAACCGCGAATATGGAAGCGAGACTGCTGGCCACACTGCTCGTTAACCCGAAAAAGCTGTCGCCGGCGGAAACGGATAAAATGGTGCGCGACGCCACGATCCCGCAGGTGGCCGACTGGCTGAATGCCTATGTGGTGAAAGAGCATCCTGCCAATGAGGAGCTTCGCAAAAAGTGGATGCAATCCAAAGACCGCATGGCCGCCCGCGCAGGCTGGAGCCTTACGGCAGGCCGCGTGGCGAGGGCTCCCGAAGGTCTTGACCTCCCCGCATTGCTCGACCGCATCGAAATAGAAATGCCCAAAGCCGCCCCTGAAACCCAATGGACGATGAACACCGCCCTTGCGCAGATCGGCATCTATTTCCCGGAACATCGTAAGCGGGCGCTGGCGATCGGGGAGAAACTCGGCATCTATCGTGATTATCCTGTTTCAAAAGGCTGTACTTCCCCGTTTGCGCCGATCTGGATCAATGAGATGGTGCGGCGGCAGAAGGAGGGAAAATAAAACCACGCTTTAAAGCTGCTCCGCCATGGATCTGGCGGCAATCACCGCCCCTTCCATATAACCCGGGCATTCTTTCGCAGTTTCCGTTGCGGCAAAAAACAGTCTTCCGTCCATATAGCTTTGCTGTAATAACGGGTGCCCGTTGTACTGATGTGGTCTTTGGACAGCGTGGTTTTCCGCCATGATAAATTCGTCCGTCCAGACCTTGTCGAAATAGGCGGCAGGTTTTAATGCCTTTTCTCCCAGCAGCTCCGCTAACTGTTTCAATACAAGTTCCTTTCTTACTTCCTGCGAATATGCCGCTGCGCCGCCGTTCAGAAAACCGGTGAAACCGAATTTATTTTCTTCAAAATTGGTATGGTCGTACATTTCGGTAACCATTCCGGCGTGGCTGTATAACATTCCTGAATAACCCTCTTCCCGCCAGAAGGCAGTGCTGTATTCCAAAACGAACTTGATGGCTCCGGCCATCCAGGTTTGCACTTCCGGTAAAACATTGTTTAGCGCATCGGGGAGCTGGGGAGAGAAGGTGATTTGTTTCGCTGCCAGACGGGGCGGTATGCAAATGATCACTTTGCCGGCGTTCCATTTTTTACCGTCTGCTGCTTCGAGTAAGACGCCGTCAGCCGTTGTTTTGACCGCCGT
>JBQCFV010000301.1:0-2839 GCA_051958695.1 Chitinophaga sp.
TGGTAGCCTGCCCCGCTTTTGTGAGCGACTGCCTTGAAACGCTGGAAGAGATCGCCGTGGAAGGGAAACATACGTTCATCAGCAGCGGCGGCGACAGCTTCGTGATGATCCCCTGCATGAACACGCATCCCGTATGGGTAAAGGCATTGGGCAACCTTTGCCGCGAAAAGATGGAAGCAGTAACGGTCTGAGGCCGTTTTGAAATTAATACCGAAGCCTACGCTGTACATACACGATCAGCGCGGGCTTTTTTTATGCGCGCCGGGCGGTTTCTCCGCTTTTTTCTTTAAATTCCATCAGCAAAAATCAACGCTGATGATCCTGGCCGTATTGAAAGAAAAATCAGGAGAGAACAGGGTGTCGCTCGTTCCGGAAGTAGTGAAACAGTTGGTGCAGCAGCACGTGGAAGTGTGGGTGGAAGAAGGAGCGGGAGAGAACGCATTTTACCCGGATGCCATGTATACAGCAGCAGGAGCGGCATTGAAGCCGCGCGGCGAAATGCTGCAAAAGGCGGATCTGCTGCTTTCCATCCGCCCGCCCGACCAGCAGGACTGGGAGCAAACTTCCGCCGGGAAGATCTGGATGGGCGTTTACCAGCCGCTTTACAACCCCGGGCTCATGCAGCAATGGGCCGCAAAAAAATTCACCGGATTCAGTCTTGATACCATTCCCCGCACCACCCGCGCGCAGGTGATGGACGTGCTCAGCTCGCAGGCGAACATCGCCGGGTATAAGGCCGTATTGCTTGCTGCGTATACCTATGGCCGTTACTTCCCGATGCTGATGACGGCGGCGGGCAGCATTCCGCCGGCGAAAGTGCTCATACTCGGCGCGGGCGTGGCCGGTTTGCAGGCGATCGCCACCGCGCGCAGGCTGGGGGCCGTGGTGGAAGTGTTCGACACGCGGCCGGCCGTAAAGGAAGAAGTGATGAGCCTCGGCGCGAAGTTCGTGGAAGTGGAAGGCGCGGCGGATGCGTCCAAAGCGGGCGGTTACGCCGTGGAGCAATCCGCTGATTACCAGGCGCGGCAAACCGCGAAGATCGCGGAAAGCGCGGCGAAGGCGGACATCATCATCACCACGGCGCAGATACCCGGAAAATCCGCGCCCGTGCTCATCAGCAAAACCATGCTGGCATCCATGCGCCCCGGTTCCGTGATCGTCGACCTGGCGGCCGCCACCGGCGGTAATACCGAAGTCACCAAAGACGCTGCCACCGTGGCCTACAACGGCGTGACCGTCATCGGCAATTCCGATCTCGCGGGCACGGCGCCGGCCGATGCCAGCAAACTCTACGCCCGCAACGTATTGAATTTCCTGAAACTGATATTGACAAAAGAAGGCGCCGTAAACCTCAATTTTGAGGACGACCTGGTGCAGGGCGCCTGCATCGCGCATAACGGGGAGATCGTAAACGATCGTGTGAAACAGCTGCAACCCGCCGCCGTATAAGCTCTTCAAAACAATAAACACATTGAATATGACCGCAGTACTGGACTTCTTGCAACTGCATATCGAAATGGTGTATGTCGTCATACTCTCCATTTTTCTCGGCATCGAAGTGATCGGCCGCGTGCCTTCCGTGCTGCACACGCCGCTGATGAGCGGCGCCAACGCGATACACGGCGTCGTGATCATCGGCGCCATCATCGTGATGGGCAAAGCGGAACCCGACAATTATCTCGCGCTCGTCCTCGGCTTTTTAGCCGTGATACTCGGCACGCTCAACGTGGTGGGCGGTTTTGTGGTGACGGACCGGATGCTGGAAATGTTTAAAAAGAAGAAATAACTGCTTATGCTCCTGAACATCACGCCCGGAATATTATCCGCCGCCTACCTGGTGGGCTCGGTCACGTTTATCATCGGCCTGAAAATGCTCAGCAATCCCGCATCCGCCCGTAAAGGCAACCTGATAGCGGCCGCGGGCATGTTCATCGCCATTGCCGGCACCATTTTCCTGTACGAAGAGAACGGGGAACGGCTCGGGAACTACGGATGGATATTCGCCGGGCTCGCCATCGGCTCCGTGATCGGCGTGCTGGCGGCCAAAAAGGTGAAAATGACCGCCATGCCCGAAATGGTAAGCATGTTCAACGGCATGGGCGGCGCCTGCGCCATGCTGATCTCCATCATAGAGTTCAACCACCTCGTGCACGGCGGCGCGGACGTAAATATCATGGCGGGTTTCAGGGCCATTATCGCAGGCGCGGAATACAACGCGTTCACCAACGTTACCGGCAAGCTGCTGGTGATATTGCTCGGGCTCATCATCGGCAGCGTATCGTTCGCCGGCAGCGTGATCGCCTGGGGCAAGCTGAACGGGAAGATCAAAGACTTTGCCTTTAAAGGCCAGCATATCGTGAACCTGGCAGTGCTCGGCGTGATCGTTGTGCTGACGGGCTGGCTGCTGGTATCCGCGCATCAGACCGGCACGCCCGACGTATCGCTCAAAATAAACGACGCTTCTATTCAGTTCAATTCAGGCAACTCGCTGGCCGGGCTGAGCGTGTTTTTTTATATCATACTGGCATTGTCCATTTCGTATGGCGTGCTGTTCGTAATGCCCATCGGCGGGGCGGATATGCCGGTAGTTATATCGTTGCTCAATTCATTTACCGGCGTGGCTGCGGCCTGCGGCGGTTTTCTTTACAACAACCCCGTGATGCTCACCGGCGGTATCCTCGTCGGTTCCGCGGGTACCATACTCACCATCCTCATGTGCAAGGCCATGAACCGCTCGCTCAAGAACGTGCTGATCGGTTCTTTCGGCGCTTCCGCCGCGGGCGGCGGGGGAGAGAAGGTGCAGGGAAATTACAAGGAGATCAGCCTATCCGACGCGGCC